>CAYGZI010000409.1:0-5799 GCA_964354245.1 uncultured Planctomycetaceae bacterium | reverse complement strand
GTCGCCCGGCTGACCCGGCTGGCCCATGCCCGGTCTGGTGCGGCCCGCGCCGCCGGTGCCGTTGCCCAGGAGCTTGGAGACCGCGGCCTCGACGGATTTGGAACTCACGCCCGGGCCGATCTTCACCACCGAGACGGCTTCGACCGGCTGGGCCGCCTCGTCCAACTCCTTAATCAGCTTGCTGACCTCCTTCATCAGGTAGGGAGGGGCTGAAACGACCAGCGTGTTGGAGACCTTATCCACGCCGATCGAAAGGAGTCCTTGAAAGCGGGGCCGTTTCTGCATTTCGCCTTCCCCCGAGGAATCCTCGCCGTAGAAACTGATGATGTACGGCCTCCGCTGTTGCTCCTGCTGCTGGTTGGCCAGGGCCTTGTCCTTGGGGCTCAGCAGGTCGCGGTACAGGTCCTTGATCGTGTCCGCCACCGTCTCGGCCTTGGACCACTGGAGAATGAACTTCTCCGTCTGATGGACCGACTGGGCGTCGGGCGGCTCGGGCTTGTCGTAGAACTCGATCAGTTCCCTAATCGTTTTCAGTTGCGAGGCGTCGGCCCCTTGGACCAGGATCGAGTTGGTGTCGTATTCGGAGACGATCTTCAGGGCGCGGCGCTTGGAAAGCCGGCCCGCCCCCTTATCCGAGTCGCCCATCCCGTATTCGATCTGCATCCAAAGAGGAACCCGCTGCTTGTCCCCGTCTTTGAAGATGTCCTTCAGTACCGTGGTGACGGAGGAGGCCAGGGCGTATTTCAGCTTGAAGATCTGGTAGTCTGTCTTGCCGGCGGGCGACAATTGGGTAATCAGGTCCTCGAGCCGGTCCAATGCCCGGGTGTCCAGCGACGTGATCATCAGTTTTCCGTCGGGGGTCCGCGTGATGGTCACCGGAAGCGGGGGCCCGTCGGGGGGTGCAACTTTCGGTGGCGGGCCGAGGCGCGGCATCGTGCCAACGCGCGACGGCAGGCGCGGTTCCTCCGGGGGCGCGGTCTTGGCCGGCTCGCCCGGCGGGGCGCTCTTGGGCGGTTCCTTCGATGGCTCCGTGGCAGGCGGGGCCAACGCGACCGCTGCCGTGGATGTCCCCTCACTGCGGCCGAGCTCCGGTGTAGGCGGCAATTCCGCGGCCGCCGTCCTGGGCGAGGGAGGCGAGTCCTTCTTGAGCGGCGCCGCGGCCGGCTTCTCCTTCTCCTTCTCGGGCTCCTTCGGCGGCTCGGGAGCCGGCAGGATCAGCGGATTTGGCGACACCGACGGCCAGTGGCGCCGCAGCCGCTCCAGAAGCTCCTCGGTCTCCTTGCCCGGCGATAGCTCCAGCACCCGGATGGTGGGCGAATCGCCCGCCCCCGTGTTCTCGCCGAGCTTCGCCAGCAACTCCTGCACGTCCTGCAGCTCGATCGGGTTGGCCCAAAGGATGAGCCGGTTCCGCTCGATGTCCGGCTCGACGCGGAACTTGTCGGCCGATTCCTCCTGCTTCTGGGAAGAGGAGCCGCCGAAATCGAAGGGATAGTAGTAGCGGGGTCGCTGCTGCTGTTTCTTCTCGCCCCGCTCGCCGGTCATCATAAACTCGATGGTGCCGGCCACATAGTCGGCCTCAAGGCGCCTGAGCGGAATGACGTAGAACTTCCTCGCGCTGCCGTCGAGACGCTCGACGAGCGAGCGGATCTGCACGTGATCGGCCAGCGGCGCGTAGGCCACGATCGCGCGGTTCTTCTTGTCCGCCTGGAGCCGCGTGCCGGGGTCCAGGTTGCCGATGTCCTCCAGGGTCTGGATCAGCACGTCGGGCTCGATCGACGCCAGGCGGTAGACCTGCCAGCGGTGGGCCGTGCCCAGAAGCGACTGGCCTTCATTGCTGGCAACGTCGATCGCCTTGATCGCCTGGGCGACGAGGATCATCCGATCGGGCGGGGCCACCGCGATGATGCTGTTGTCGTGCTCGTTGGGCGTCAGACTCATTTCCAGCTTGGGCTTGGGAGGACCGCCGGGCATGCCGGGCTGGCCGGGCTGGCCGGGCTGCGGCTGCGGCATGGGCTGCGGCTGCATTCCCGGACCGCCCATCATCATCGCCATGCGCCGGGCGTCGTCCGAGCCCCGCTCCGCCGTCTTGGGCCGCCGCATCACCCCGGGCTTCGATTCCACGCCCAGCAGCTCCTTCAACTGATCGCAGACGTCGCTGGCCTTCGTGTGCTTCAGCACGAACTTCCGCACCAGCCCTTCCTGCGTCTGCAGCGACTGCTCCTTGGCCAACACCTCCTGCACCTGCTGGAGGTTGATCGCGGCGTCCATGGCTTCCAGCCGGTTGGTGGCCTTGAGCGCAATCAGCTTGTGGTTGGGGCTGAGCATCGGCTTCAGCTCTTCCACCGCCGTCTCGGCCAGCATCCACTCCAAGGAAAACGAGACCTTCACAAACGCGTACGGCTCGCGCTTGGCCAGCTCCGCCAAGTCCTCCTGCCGGATCCGGGGCACGAGCGCCGGATTCAGCTTGCCCACGTTGGCCACCGTCAAGGTGTTGCCGTCCACCAGGAGCGTGAACCCGCGGGCCAAGAGATGCCGGTTAATCAGGTTCCGGGTCTCGGGGATGGTGAAGCTCTGCGCGGGCGGAGTGCTGAGGTTGAGATAATCGCCGGGCAGCTCCTGCCAATCCAGGCTCATGCCGGAGACGTCGGCCAGCCATTGGAGCACGCCTTCCCACGGCTGGTTCTTGAAGTTGAAGCTGAGCTTGCCCTCTTTGTTGGGCTTGACCTTGAGCTCATTGGGGTCGGGCGGGCTTGGGGGCTTGGTGGGACGCTGGACGGCCGTGGGTTCTTTCTTTTCCCCCGGCTTGCCTTTCTCGCCGTCGGGCTTGCCTTTCTCGCCGTCCGGCTTGGGCGGCTCCATACCCGGCGGGAGTTTGGCCCCCGGTGGGAGTCTCATCCCCGGCGGCATCCCGGACGGATAGGAAGTCGCACCCGGGCCGGAAGCCGCTTTGGCTTCTCCTTCGACCTTCTCAACTTTCACCGTCGATTGGGTGCCGTCCTGGGTGACGACCGCCGCCTCCTGCCCGGTGACCCAGCCGGCCACCGCGAAGAACAGCCCGGCGATCAGCCCCATCGCGACGATTCTGCATAAGCTGGCCACGACAGTGTCCCTTCCTCTGGACATACCCCGACCGCCGCGTCCCCCCGAGAGACAATCCTATTATCCTCCTTCGGTATCAAAACGCAACAAGGCTTGGCCGGGTTGTTACAATTGGCTTTCGGCGGGCTGAGCCGGCCGGGTGCAGGCGCGGCCGGGGGGGCTGACGCGGCTTGGGTCGACCGGATCGGCCGGGCTTCACCTCGGCGGCCGACGGATCGCCGCAAACCGAAGCCCCATAATGCCTTACGCCGTTTCAATGAACGCCGCCTTTGCCATGGAACACCCTCAAACGGCCCCGAATGATCGCCTCCAGCAAGCCGCCGCCCAACGCATCTTGATCCTCGACGGCGCCATGGGGACCATGATCCAGCGACTCGGCCTGGACGAGGCCGCCTTTCGCGGCCCCCAGTTCGCCGCCCATCCCCGCGAGCTGAAAGGCTGCAACGACCTCCTCTCCGTCAGCCGGCCGGACGCTATCGTTGCCATCCATCGCGCCTATCTCGACGCCGGCGCGGACATCCTCTCCACCAACACCTTCAGCGCCAACCGAATTTCGCTCCGCGACTATGGGCTGAGCGACCGGGTACGCGAGATCAACTTGGCGGCCGTCCAATGCGCCCGGAGGGCCGTTGAGGAGTGGCGAAGGAAAAGGATGAAGGATGAAGGAGGAGGGATGAAAGCGGAGAGTGGAAAGCAGCAATCACATCCTTCATCCTTCATCCTTCATCCTTCATCCTTTCCCTTCGTCGCCGGATCGATCGGGCCGACCAACCGCACCGCCTCGCTCTCGCCCGACGTGAACGACCCCGGGTTCCGCGCCGTCACATTCGACGACCTCGTGGCAGCCTACTACGAACAAGTCGCTGCTCTGATCGAGGGCGGCGTTGACATTCTCCTGCCGGAGACCGTCTTCGATACACTCAACCTCAAAGCTTGCCTCTTCGCGATCGAACAGTACTTTGAAGACCATCAAGTGCGCCTGCCGGTCATGGCCTCGGTAACAATCACCGACCGCAGCGGGCGCACCCTCTCCGGCCAGACCCTGGAGGCATTCTGCACCTCCATCGGGCACGCCGATCTGTTCAGCGTCGGCATCAATTGCGCGCTCGGGCCCGACCTCATGCGACCGCACGTCGAGGAACTCTCCTCGCTCGTGCCGGTCTACACGAGTTGTCACCCCAATGCGGGCCTGCCCAACGAATTCGGCGGCTACGACGAGACGCCGGGGCAAATGGCCGCGGTCTTGGGCGAATTCGCGGCCAACGGGTGGCTGAACGTCGTGGGCGGCTGCTGCGGCACCACGCCCGAGCACATCCGCGCGATTGCCGCCGCCGTGGCCGGCAAGCCGCCGCGCAAGCCGCCTCCGCCAAGCCCGCACTCACGCTATAGCGGCCTGGAGCCGCTCGTGCTCCGTCCGGAGAGTGCGTTTACGATGATCGGCGAGCGGACCAACGTGGCCGGGTCCCGGGCCTTCGCGCGCATGGTGCGAGAGGGGCGGCTCGAAGAGGCCGTGGCCGTGGCCCGGCAGCAGGTCGAAGGGGGCGCGAACGTCATCGACGTGAACCTGGACGACGCGCTTTTGGACGGCGAGGCCGCGATGCCCCGCTTCCTCAACCTCCTGGCCGCGGAGCCCGACGTGGCCCGCGTGCCCGTGATGATCGACAGCTCCAAGTGGTCCATCCTCGAAGCGGGGCTGAAGTGCTCGCAGGGCAAATCGATCGTCAATTCGATCAGTCTGAAGGAGGGCGAAGAGGAGTTCCTGCGCCACGCCCGGCTGGTCCGCCGTTACGGGGCGGCGTGCGTGGTGATGCTGTTCGACGAATCGGGGCAGGCCGTGACCGTCGAGCACAAGGTCCGCATCGCCCGCCGCGCCTATCACCTGCTCACCGAAAAGGCCGGCATGAAGCCGCAGGACATCATCTTCGACCCCAACGTCCTCACGGTCGGCACGGGGATCGAAGAGCACAATCGCTACGCCCTGAGCTTCATCGACGCCACGCGCCAGATCAAGGAGCTTTTCCCCGAGGTGAAGGTCTCCGGCGGGGTGAGCAACGTCTCGTTTGCCTTCCGCTCCAGCGAGCCCGTGCGGCGGGCCATGCACGCCGCCTTCCTCTACCACGCGATCCGCGCCGGGCTGGACATGGCGATCATCAATGCCGGCCAACTCGACGTTTATGAGGAGATTCCCGAAGACCTGCGCGGGCGGGTGGAGGACGTGCTCTTGGACCGCCGGCCCGACGCCACCGAGCGCCTCATCGAGCTGGCCGAGTCGCTCGGCGGACAGCAAGGCCGGAGTGAGAAGGCCGAGCAGGCGTGGCGTCAAGGGACGGTCGAAGAGCGGCTCAGCCACGCCCTGGTCCAAGGGATCGCGGATTACATCGACGAGGACGTGGAAGAGGCCCGCCGCAAGTATCCCGCCGGCCTGGCGATCATCGAGGGCCCGCTCATGGCCGGCATGAAGGTGGTCGGCGACCTGTTCGGCGCGGGCAAGATGTTCCTGCCCCAGGTGGTCAAGAGCGCGCGCGTGATGAAGCGCGCGGTCGCCCACCTGGTGCCCTACATCGAGAAGGAGAAGAGCGGCGCCTCCAGGACCAATGGCAAGGTCGTGCTGGCGACCGTCAAGGGCGACGTGCACGACATCGGCAAGAACATCGTCGGGGTCGTGCTCCAGTGCAACAACTTCGAGGTGATCGACCTCGG
>CAYGZI010000408.1:0-5803 GCA_964354245.1 uncultured Planctomycetaceae bacterium | reverse complement strand
CTACGAGGGCCTTCTTTCCCCGGCGGACCTCGTAGCGCAGTTTGCAGAGGATTGCAGCCGGATGGCAGACGCCTTGGAAAGGGACATCCACCGCGCCGCCGTAACCGAGGCCAAACCAATCAAACGTCCGCCGGAGCGCGCGTTGCAGGCGTGGCGGCTGCGTGACTTACAGGGCCTCAAGGGCCCAACCGAAGTCGCCGAGGCGATGACAAAGCACACTGGCCGAAAAGTGCATCAGGGTACCGTGAGTCGATGGCTCAGACAAGCTGAGGCTTACCTAGCAGCGGGGGGCATTTTTCCGGAGTTGCCCCGCTTAGGCAAAGAACCCCCGTCAGTCGATCCCGCGGTGATCGACATGGGTTCTCGCCAAGATCGCTGCACACCGAGGCAGCGGCCACGGCGCGATCCAGACTCGGATTCTCATGCTGGCTAGGGTTCTTTTCTCAGCGTGAGTGTGCGCGTGTCAAGTCCAATGCTCGCAATACTATGCGCTCAGTATGCGCGCCCATGCGCGCATGTCCTCCAGGAAAGAAGGGAGGCACACCCGAGATCAAAACCTGGAGAACATCCAATGAACGGGACCGATCTTCTGACGGCCGACGAACTGGCGGGTCGTCTCCAAGTGCGCCCGAGCACGATCCGGCGATGGGCGCGAGAGGGACGGATTCCCACCGCGCGACTATCACCCAAGGTGTTGCGGTATGACCTTGGGGCGGTGGTCCAAGCAATACGCACCGGGCAGAAACCCGAGGGGGCGGCCCATGCAACCTGACGCTACTCCCAAGTTGTTGCTTTCCGCCCGTGACGCGGCCAAGGCGCTTTCGATCAGCGAGCGGACCCTTTGGGGCCTGACCGCGCCCCGCGGGCCGATCCCTTGTGTTCGACTGGGCGGCCGGGTTCTGTACTCTCCTGAAAGCCTACGGCGATGGATTGCCGGGCAACAGGGGGCGACCGATGGAGATTGACGATCATGTGCCCCGTCTCCACGGCGCGACGAAAACCGCCTCCGGCTGGTCTGCCCAGTGCCCTGCCCACGCTGATCGGCGGGCAAGTCTGTCTATCGGCGCGGGCGACGATGGGCGCGAGCGTGCTGAGCATCGGCAGGGGGTGGCCCATGCCGGCTGACGGCACCAGCGTGGGCGCGCGGCTTGCGGCGGCTCTCGGCTTGACCATCATCGGGACTGAGGGCCACGACTTGTGTTGTGCGTGCCCGTTTTGCTCATCGTCGGATGCGGCCCGGATTCATCGGGATGAAGGAATTTTCTTTTGTTACAGTTGCAACAAGGGCCTCAATGCGTGGGACCTCTCAAAATTGAGGATCGGGCACGAGCCAGCTAAACGCTTGATGATCGAACTGGGCCTCTTCCGGGAGTTCCTTGGCCCCAGCCCCGTAGGGCGTTCGCCCCAGCCGGCCGGCGGCAACAACCGCGGCGGGGGCGCGGTTGCGGTCAAGACGGGAGGAAATAAGTCGGCCGACTGCGACGGCCAGCCGGCGGGCAGCAGCAAGCCGGCGGGCAGCAGCAAGCCGGCGGGCAGCAGCAAGCCCCAGAGCGACGACGCGATTCTTGCGGCGGTTGCGACCGAGAAGGGATGCACCGTTGCGGGCCTTCGACGTTACGGCGCGCGGGTGACCGGCGGTGCGGTTCACTTTCCGATGCGGGATGCGACGGGCACGATCATGTCCTGGTATCACCTGGCACCGGGAGGCGGCAAGGGCTGGTGCGACAAGAAAAAGGAAGGCCAAGAGCATGGCACCGGCCTATTTTTACCAGTGCATCCCGAGGCCGGCGAGACGTGGATCGTGTGTGAGGGCGTTAAGGACGCATCCGTGTTGCACGATCTCGGCTACAGGGCGGCCGGATTGCCTGGCAACACGCTTCGCACAGATTTGGCTCTTGCCTTCAAGGGAGTCCACGTAACCATCATCCCTGACGGTGACAAGGCGGGCATTGAGGGCGCCCGCAAGACGGCACAGGTCTTGCACGGCGTTGCGGCGAATGTGCGAATCGCCGAGTTGCCGTATTATCTAGAAAAGCGTCAGCACGACGATTTTAGCATCCCGCAGAGCGATGGGGATGATTTGCGGGACGTGCTGAAGGAATCGGGGCCGGAAGCGGTCAAGGCTGCAATCGAACGAGCCCAGCCAGTAGGCGGCGACGGCCAGCCCGCGGAACCGATGCGTTTCGTCGAGATGGTCAACTGCCAAGAGTTGCTGGCCTTGGACCTGCGGACGGACTTCCTCATTCGCGGCGTCTTGGCGGCCAAACAGCCGACGATCATCGGCGGCCGGTCCAAGGTTCTGAAAACGTCGATTGCAATCGACATGGCCGTGTCCCTTGGGTCGGGTGCCCCGTTCCTCGGGAAGTTTCTTACCCACCGCGTGCCCGTCGGATTTTGGTCGGGCGAGAGTGGGTCAGCAACCGTCCGCGAGACGGCACTGCGGGTAGCCGAGAGCAAGGGTGTGTCCCTCGCCGATTGTTCAATCTGGTGGTCATTCGACTTACCCCGTTTGTATCTGTCAGACCACCTTGACGCCCTCCGGTCGATCATCGCGGAGAAGAGAATCCAAGTTGCCGTGTTTGATCCGCTCTATCTCTGCTTGCTCTGTGGCGACGCGGCCGGCATGGCGGGAAACCTGTACGCGATGGGCGCGGCGTTGCAGCCTCTCTCCCGTTTGGGACAGGAAACGGGATGCACGCTCGTCTTGCTCCACCACTTTCGCAAGACAGGCCAACTCGACGACGGCGAGCCCGCCGGCCTGGAGGAGCTTGCTCTGTCTGGTGTCGCGGAATGGGCCCGCCAGTGGCTCCTGCTCCAGCGACGACGGCCCTACCAATGCGACGGGCGACACGAGCTGTACCTTCGCTGCGGGGGCTCTGCCGGCCACTCGTCGCTATGGGCGGTAAACATCAACGAGGGGCAATCTGATCCCGATGGGATGATCCCGACCCAGCGGACATGGAAGGTTTCAATCCAGCCCGCGGCCGATGCCCGCCAACAAGACCGCTCAGCCCGGGACGCACTCCGGGCGGAAGAGCGGGAGAAGGAGCTCGAGCACCGCACCGAACGGGGTGCCAAGAAGATCGTCGAGGTGCTGCTCCGATACCCGGCGGGCGAGACTCAGACGGCAATTCGAGTTGAAGCCGGGTTGAGCGACAAAGCGTTCGCGCCGGCTATCGCATGGCTCCTGCAACACAAGCAAGCGGTGCGTTGTGACCTGGTGAAGTCTAACCGGAAGGCCCCTTATCCAGCCTTCAAGGTGGTGGAATGAGTACCACCCATGCGTAGCTACCGCACTAACCAGACTGACCTACCAGACAAACGAGTCCGATTGGTGGCAGGACCACCAACCAGACACGGACTCTATAGAGAGAGTCCGTCTGGTTGGTGGTCTTGCCCATCGGTGGCGAAGTCCGATTGCTCCCTCCCGTCTGTCCGGATGGTCCCACAGACGGCAGGCAAGATCGGGAGGCAAGATCGGTCAGCGCGTGGCGACTCGCGGCGGCCCTCTCCCGCGTCTTCCACACGCGGCCCGAAGGCAGGGACCACCAGAGACACCACCCCGACCTCGATCACCTCGCCAGCCTCGCCGTAGGCGGCCTAGCGGGGCGTGGAGAAGAGAACCTCCAAACAACGTAAGGAGCCCAAACGTGAGCCGGAGACGGAAGACAAAGCCCTCCCTACATCGGAACCGCGAACGTCCGGAAGCCCCTGCCTTGCCAGTCCCGCGGCCGTGGTCGGCCCCCGGGTGCGCTGCCCTGTGCGGTCAGTGCCGGTGGCAAATCCCCCGCCTTGAAGCCCTACGGCGCTCACTTGCCCGGCGCTGTCGAGTGCGCGGCGAGCTGGCAAACGCGCCGAAGCGCGACGGCGACGGCAATGAGCGGTGTTCGGACTTCCGCCCGCCTGCCAGTCCCGTTACCGGAGAACAAGCCGGCCCTGACCAGGCCGTGGAGGTATCCCGTGGCTAACCCCATCCCCACCACAGCCATCCTTGTTACCGCGCGCGACGCGGCGCGGATGTTGGCAATCAGTGAACGGCAGCTTTGGCAACTCAGCCACGTCTGTGGCACCATCCCCTTCATTCGCGTCGGCTCCCGGTCGATCCGCTATTCCATTCAAGCCCTTCAAGACTTCGCCCGCGGTTCCCCGGCTGACGAGGGAGTGGCTGGACCGGGACGAAAAAGCGAAAACAGAGTAGTTGACACCGCGGTAATCACGCGATAGAATCACGGGCATGGCGAAGAAACCGATCAAACGATTCAGCGACGAAATCCGGGCGGCGGTGGAAAACTGCGGCAAGACCCGCTATCGGATTGCCAAGGAAACGGGCATCGCCGCGGCGGTCCTTTGTCGCTTTGTCCAAGGGCAGGTGGGCCTTTCGATGGATACCCTCGACACGTTGGCGGAATACTTGGGTTTGCACGTGGTGAGCGGACACGAGCCCCCCCGAGTGAAAGGCAGGTGAGAACATGGCGAGCATTTCCCGGGAACCCGGCGGCCGGCGCACGATTCAGTTTGTCGGTGGCGACGGCAAGCGGCGGTCAATCCGCCTCGGGAAGGTCTCCCATCGCACGGCCGAAGCGGTCAAGGTGAGGATCGAAGCCCTGGTCGTGGCACAAATCACGGGGCAGGCGCCGGATGATGAGACGGCCCGCTGGGTGGCCGACCGGGACGAGCGCATGATCGCCAAGCTGGCCCGGGTGGGCCTGATTCGGGCGAGAGACCCCAAGGCACGGGGCAACGCGCAGGTCACTCTGGGCGCGTTCCTGGAGCAGTACATCGGCAGTCGGGCCGACGTGCGGCGGAACTCGACCCTGAATTACCGGCAGACGGCGGGGAGCCTCCTCGACTACTTTGGCCCGGAGAAACTCCTATCGGAGATTACCGAAGGGGACGCCGACGGGTACAAACTGGACCAGAAGGCCCGCGGCTACGCCGCAGCGACGGTGAGCCGGCGGGTGAAGTATGCCCGGCAGTTTCTCAAGGCGGCCGTGCGTGCGAAGCTGATTCCGAGCAACCCTTTCGCCGACGTGAAGGCCGGCGCGCAGGAAAACCGCAGCCGGTTCTACTTCGTCACCAGCGACGAGGCGCAGAAGGTCCTGGACGCCTGCCCCGATGCCCAATGGCGGTTGCTCTTCGCCCTGAGTCGCTTCGGGGGCCTGCGATGCCCGTCCGAACACCTTGCCCTGCGATGGGGTGACGTGGACTGGGAACACGACCGGATTACGGTCCGGAGTCCCAAGACCGAAGGTCACGAAGGCAAGGGCACCCGCGTGATTCCGCTTTTCCCCGAGCTGCGCCCACACCTTGAAGCGGCGTTCGATGAAGCCGCGCCGGGGACGGAGTACGCCGTCACCCGCTACCGGGACAGCAACGCGAATCTCCGAACGCAACTGGAGCGGATCATTGCCAAGGCGGGGCTGAAGCCGTGGCCCAAGCTCTTCCAGAACCTCCGGGCGACGCGGGAGACAGAGCTTGCCGAAACCTACCCGCTCCAAGTCGTGTGTGAGTGGATCGGCAACAGCCCGGCCGTCGCATCCCGCCACTATCTCCAGGTGACGGAGGCACACTTTAGAAGCGCCATCGGACAAGCCGCGGGTGGGGAGAAAAATCCGGTGCAGAATCCGGTGCAGTTGGCGCACGCGAGCACTCGCAAGGCACTGCAACCGGGATCCAAGAACCCCGGTTTTTCCAGGGAATGCGACACCTTGCGAGTCCCCGCTTCAGCGGAAGCACGCCTGGCAGGAATCGAACCTGCGACCTACGGTTTAGGAAACCGTTGCTCTATCCCCTGAGCTACAGG
>CAYGZI010000407.1:0-5805 GCA_964354245.1 uncultured Planctomycetaceae bacterium | reverse complement strand
GCTTTACGCCCGAGATGATCGAGCTCTGCAAGGTCGCCCTCGACCTCCGCCGCCGGGGGATCCTCAAGTTCTGACCTTTGGAGTGCGGCGATTCATCGCCGCTTTCTTGGGAGATGCCCACGAGCGCGTCCGACGGGCACCGGCTGGCGGCGTGGTTCGCTGCCGCGAAGAAAAGCGGCAATGAATCGCCGCACTCCAAAATGCGGTCTGCGGCGCGTTTGTCCCGTAGGGATATTTGACAATAGCCCAGCGATTCATCGCTGGGTAAGATGGTCGGATGAAAACGTCTCCGAGTCCCGTAGGGACGATTGAATTGCGTCCATTCGGCCGTCCCTACGGGACGGACGGGCGCCGGGGTTGCCCATTTACGCAGCGATGAATCGCTGGGCTATTATCGAACATCCCTACGGGACGGAACTATCGCCTGAAGCCCGGGAGCCCGTGCATCGGCAAGGCCTCCGACGGCGGGGACATCGGCTGCCGATACACCCCCGAGATGATCGAGTTGTGCAAGGTGGCCCTCGACCTGCGCCGCCGGGGGATCCTCAAGTTCTGATTCTCCAGCCCCGTTAGGGGCGTTAGATGGTAGCCCACGGCGCAAGCCGTGGGTGGGAGGAAGACCAAGAAGATCGTCCCAAGCCCCGGTAGGGGCGAAAGAACTCTTACGCCTCTGCCGGGGCTACCGCGCATGCGGGTCCCGGATTCCCACTTGCGCCGTGGGCTACCATGTTACGCCGCCAGCGCGGCTAAGGGTGGAAGAACATGCCGCACACGTTTGGAAAGCTGCTCTACCATGTGGCTTTCAGCACGAAGGGTCGAGCTTTGCTGATCGACGAGGAGTTGAAAGCGCGTCTTCACGCCTACTTGGGCGGGATCATCGGCGAGTTGAAAGGCAGGGCACTTATCGTGGGCGGGACCACGGATCACGTACACGTTCTGGCTTCACTTCCGGCCAGGATTGCGGTGGCCGACGCCATGCGCGTCGTGAAGACCAATTCCTCGCGCTGGGTACACGAGGAGTGGCCAAAGCGGGGGGGGGTTGCGTGGCAAACGGGATACGGCGTATTCTCTGTGAGCCAATCCGCAACTGAGGCCGTCAAACGGTACATCGCCGATCAAGAGGAACATCACCGGCGAATGACGTTTCAGGAGGAATTCCTGGAGTTGTTGAGGCGGCACGGGATCGAGTATGACGAGCGGTATCTGTGGGATTGACGGCGGGGACATCGGCTGCCGCTTTACGCCCCAGATGATCGATCTCTGCAAGGTCGCCATCGAACTTCGCCGCCGGGGGGGCCTCAAGTTCTGAGCCGATCCCCCTCTCCTGCCCAATCCGCAGGGTTTTCCTGATCCGCAGGTCCAAAACCACCGCTATTCCCATTACGACCGGAGAAACTTTCTAAAGTCTCAAGTCCAGACGAATCGAAACTAATTATCGGAAGGCTCGTTCCACAGCGGACTGTGAGGAGGACGCTATCCGGGAAGTGGATCAAGCCGACAGGGGGGGAATCTGTCAGAAGAGCGCGTCGCACGGGTCCGGCCTGCGCCGAGGCTGGACATTCTCTGACGTGATCTCTCCCCAGGGTGCGCCGTCGCGGGTCGGACTGTCGGGTACTGGCGGGATCCGCACGAGGCAGGTTGAAACGTGCCTTCTCTATTTTACGGATTTTCGCTGACTTCCGGATACCGTGGTGGACGATAGTGTGAGTGTGGCGCGGGTCAGAAGGAGCTGAACCACTGCCGAGTGAAGCGAGGAGCATCAGGCCCCGACCCAGAGTTTTGCCGACGGCCGAAAGGCCGGGCCGCCCAGGCGACGGATCGAACGGCGGCCGATCGTCAGAAAAGAAGGGGCCCCAGAGCTTCGGCCCGAAGTGCATGATCCGGCCGGAGCCCAACGGAAACCAAGCGAGTGAGATATCGGAGAGCCTGCAATGAAGGTCTTCACAACTGGTCAGGTCGCCAAGATCTGCAAGGTGGCCCCCCGCACCGTCAGCAAATGGTTTGATTCGGGCCGGCTGAAGGGCTACCGGATTCCCGGGTCGCAAGACCGGCGCATTCCCCGCGAGTATCTGATCCGGTTCCTCAAGGAACACGGGATGCCGCTGGGGGATCTGGAAGACGAGGCGATGGCCAAGGTCCTGATTGTCGCGCAGGACCAGATTCTCATCGAGAACATCAAGCGGGAGCTGCCGCTTGAGCGTTCTTTCAAGGCTGCCATGGCAGCCAGCGGTTTCGAGGCTGGCATTCAGGCGGAGAGTTTCCATCCCGACTGCATCATCGTGGATTTCTCGATCGGCCGGACGGAAGCCCTGCAGATTTGCCAGAACCTCCGCCGCAACGCGGAATTCGCCGACGTGATCTTGATCGCCCTGTTGCCCGACGACGGCAGCTCGCTGAGCTTCGACCGTTCGGCCATCAACGAGACGTTCAAGAAGCCGTTCGACGCCGCGCTCTTGGCCGAACGGCTGCGGACGCTGATCGGGGCCAAGAAGGAGCTGGTTTGAGTGCCGACTCCCCTCGGGGAGTAGACGTGCGGAAAAATTGACTCGCCGGTCCAATTAACCCGTCGCGGCTAGACCCCCGCGACGGATATTTTTTTCTTTGGCGGTTGGCAGTCAGCGGTCAGCGGCCGGCGCACAGCGGTCAGCTATCACCAATCAGCGGCCAAGTGTCAGCACTCAGTACACGATACTCAGTACCGCGTACTCGAAATCGAGTGCTGTGTCTCGTTCCTCCTTGAAGTCCGACTTGGCGTTCTGTTACGATGGGGCAGGACGCATGTCGCGTACCGGCTTCCTGGTCCCAACGTCGCATCCGACGGCATGTCTGCTAAGAAGACCTTAAGTCCCGACTCGCCCGCTTGCGCGGCGCCGGCGCAACCCGATCGGAGAAGGCTGGCCGGACCGGTCCTGGTTGCCTTAGCGGCGACGGCAGCGGCGTTCTGGACCATCGACCCGGCACGCGGCGGCCCGGGAGTCACCTGCGACGAGCCGTACCACGTGGGCTACGGCAAGCGGCTTGTGACCGCCTGGCGCAAGCAAGGGCTGGCGTTCTTCGTGCCGGCGAACATCTCCAAGAACTTCAACTGGGAGCAGGAGCGGCCCGACGCCCCGCCGGTCCACCCGCCGCTGGGACACTGGCTCCTGGGCTGGATGAACCATTGGTTTGAATCGCCGGCGGACCGCGACAATCCGGACTCGATTTCGATCGTGGGGCCCCGGTTCGTCCCGGCGGCCGTATTTGGGCTCCTGGTGCTCATCGTCGGGCTGGCGACGCTTCGCATGGCAGGGCCCTTGGCCGGGACAGTGGCAGCGGCGGGGGCGTGCTTGGTCCCGCGGGTGTTCGGCCACGCGCACCTGGCTGCCCTGGACATGCTCACGACGTTCTGGTTCGTGGCCGCCATCCTGGCCGCGATCGAGGCCCATGCCCGCGGCGGCCGCTGGTGGCACTACTCGATGGCCGGGGTCGTCTGGGGGCTGGCGATGCTCACCCGTCTGAGCGGCGTGCTCGTGGCTCCGCCGGTCGTTGCGTGGATGATCTGGCGGCTCCGGCATCGGGCGATCGTGCCCCTGCTGACATGGGGGCTTGCCGGCGCCGGGACGCTCTTTGCGGGTTGGCCCTGGCTATGGCTGGACCCGATCGGCAATACGATGCAGTTCCTCGCGACGGGGATCAACCGGCAGTCCATCAAGGTGTTCTATGCCGGCACGGTGTGGGGAGACGCGCCGGATCACCAGGCCCCTTGGCATTATGCGCCGGTCATGTTCGCGGCCGCACTGCCGCTGGGGCTGTTGGCGTTGGGGCTCTTGGGGCTGTGGGCGCGACGCCGTTTGCGCGAGGGGCCTGTCGGCTACTGGCTTGCGATGTGCTCGCTTGCGCTCGTGCTGATCGCTTCCTCTTGGCCGGGGCGGCCGATCTACGACGGGGTGCGCTTGTTCCTGATGGTCTTTCCGCTCTGGGCGATCTCCGTGGGCATCGGCGCGAAATGGCTGGTGGAGCACCGGGCGTGGAGCCGCTGGTCATACGCCGCCAGGGTCGGGGCCGTGGCGGGGGCTGTGGTTGCCCAGGGGATCGGCTTGATCCTCTACCACCCCTGCTACCTGAGCCACTACAGCCTTCTGGTCGGCGGGCTGCCCGGGGCCGAGCGGCTGGGTTTCGAGGTCACGTACTGGGGGGACTCGGTCACCGAGGACCTGCTTCAGGAGGCAGCCCGTCGGGCTGAAGGCCAGGGCGTCCTGTTTGGCCCCAATCTGGCGCCCTACCAAGCCCCGTATGTCGGCCTCCTGTCGCCGGCCATCGGCCGGAGCCAGTCCTTCCTCGTCGGATGGAACAAGGAGGACGCGCGCGTCCGCGAGTCGGCCCAAAACTGCCGCTATGCGGTGATCTACCGCCGCGAGGCGAACCTGGCCGATCTGCCCGAGCCGCTCCTGAACGGACCCGTGGTCGCCGAGAAGGCGGTCCTCGGCGTCTGGGTGGCCCGGGTCATTGAGTCCCCCTTGTTCAGGGGGACTATTTTCGCCCAGACAACTCCTCGCTAGGCCGTACTGCTTGTGGACGGCGAGAGTAGCACAGGCACGTTGCCTGTGTGTTGCCCCAGTGGCAGGCTGGAAGCCTGCCCTACAAGGTGCAATGGCAGGCTGGCAGCCTGCCCTACGCGGTCCCCTTTTGCCCGGACGCCGCGGTCGGCTACAATTGGACATTCCCTCCCGCAAGGCGGTGCCTATTAGGACGGTGCAGCGGTCCAGCGATGAGTCTGAGCCATTTCGACCCGCAAGGGGCCTCCCGGATGAAGGACGTGGGCGACAAGGAGGTCACGCTGCGCAAGGCCCGGGCGAGCGGCAGGGTGCGGATGCGGGCGGAGACGCAGCAGTTGATCCGCGACAAGGTGGTAAGCAAAGGGGACGTGCTGGAGGTCGCCCGGCTTGCCGGGATCATGGCCGCCAAGCAGACCGCCCAGTTGATCCCCCTGTGCCACCCGCTGCCGCTGGATTCCGTTTCGGTTGCGTTCGACTTTCCGGATCCGTCCACGGTGGCCATCGAGGCGGAGGCCCGGGCCACGGCCCGCACGGGCGTGGAAATGGAGGCGCTGGTGGCGGCGAGCGTCGCGGCGCTGACGATTTACGACATGTGCAAATCGGTCGACCGGGAGATGGTCGTCCAGCAGGTGCGTTTGGAGGAGAAGTCCGGGGGTCGGAGCGGGCATTTTGTCCGCCCAGTCTGACAGGAATCCACCGATGAAGCAGGCGACCGGCGGCGGCACGCAGGCCCCCGAAGAGCTGCGCCCCCTTTACCGGCTGATCCGCGCGGAGCTCGACTCGGTGGAGGCGATGCTGCGCGAGGAGCTCCGCAGCGAGTTCCCGTTCGTCGATCGCCTGGTGCAACACGGTTTTCGCTTGGGGGGAAAACGGCTTCGCCCGGCGCTGGTGCTGCTTTCCGGCAAGGTCTGCGGCCCATTGAAGCCCGGGCACGGCGTGCTGGCGACGGTCGTGGAGCTGATCCACACGGCCACGCTGATCCACGACGACGTGTTGGACGAGGCCACGCTGCGCCGGCACTTGGAGACGGTCAATGCCCGCTGGGACAATGAGGCCAGCGTGCTCCTGGGCGACTACTTGTTTGCCCGGGCCATGTGTCTGGCCGCCACGCTGGACGACATTTACGTGTGCCGGGTGCTTGCCCACGCCACCAAGCAGATGTGCGAGGGCGAGTTGCGCCAGGTGGGCAGCCGGGGCGATTATGACCTCGCGGAGGAGGAGTACCTGGGAATCATCGGAGACAAAACGGCCGCACTCTGTGCTTGCGCTT
>CAYGZI010000406.1:0-5838 GCA_964354245.1 uncultured Planctomycetaceae bacterium | reverse complement strand
CTTCCCGAGGGCGAGCTTCAGCCATTCGGCAAGCAACATCTTCACGCCCACTACCATCAGGACCAGTGCGAGCGAGACCTTCAGGTATCGGAACTTCTTCACCATCCCGGCCAGGGCGAAATAGAGCGACCGGAGACCCAGGATCGCGAATACGTTGCTGGTGAAAACGAGGAATGGGTCGCTCGTAATGGCAAAGATCGCCGGGATCGAGTCCACCGCGAAGATAACATCTGTCGTCTCAACCATGACGAGTGCCAGCGCGAGAGGCGTAAGAAGCAGTGTCCCCGGTCGAGCCGCCTCGACGACCTCGTCGGGCACTGCGGGCGCACCGGGGATCTCGCTCTCGTACGATGCAGGCGCGCCCGCGCGAACGATGAAGTGCTCCCCGTGGAACCTGGCGGTAACCGGAAATAAGCGTCGTGTCAACCGGACCAGGACATTCTGGTTTGGATCGGTGTGTTCCGTCTTGAGGAAGAGCATCTTGATTGCTGTAAGGATCAAGAAGATTGCAAAGAGGTACAGAACCCAGTGGAACTCAGCGATCAGCTTCGCCCCGAGAGCGATCATCGCGCCGCGCAGGAGTAGAGCGCCCAGGATGCCCCAGAACAACACGCGGTGCTGGTAGAGCGGCGGCACTGCGAAGAAGCTGAAGATCATGGCGATCACGAAGATGTTGTCCACGCTGAGCGACTTCTCGACGATGTAGCCGGTCAGGTACTTCTCGGTTGCCGTTGAGCCGTCGTTTGGCAGTCCATCGACGGCGTCCGCCACTGAGCCAAGGCCGCACCACTGGGCGTCGTAGGAGAAGTACACGAACACGGCAAACGCCACCCCCAAGGCCAGCCACACCGCGGACCAGGCGAGGGCTTCTTTGACGGTGACGACGTGGGCTTTGCGGTGAAAGACCCCCAGGTCCAGTGCCAGCATCAGCAGGACAAACGCGATGAATGCTATCCAGATCCAGATCATGCCGAACCTCACTCCGTCCTGGGCTCGAGCCGCCTAACGTTGATTATCTGGGTCCGCATACGAACCCACAAGCCGTGAGTTGCGTCAGCATATCAGGCACGCAGGTCGGGCCCGGATTCGGCCGCAAGGTTCTCATGCGCCGTGGGTTACGCTGCCACCCGGCATTTCGCACCGGGTCTTGTACGGATCGGCCTTAATCCGCTCAACTCCCTGTCTGTCAATGTACGCCGGGAGAGGGGCGTGTCCATGGGGCGGCCGGGCCGACACGGCCCGGCTCTGAGGAGTTCGATTTGGCTCTGAAGAGTGCGATGTGGCTCTGAAGAGTGCGATCTGCGTGAGCCAGCCGACGCAGGCACAGGCAAGATGCCTGTGCTACTGGACCGCCGGGGGCACAAGCCTTTTGGAGGTCGAGGGTTGTGGCGGGAATGTCCCAACACGGCTATCCTATACACGGGAGTCTTTGTCATGGGAAACGAGAAAGGTATGGCCCGCGCGTCGATTCTGGAGTGCCGCCACTTGCTGCGGGGAGCGATTTGCCTGCTGGCGGTGAGCATGGCGGGCTGCGGCCCCGGGCCTTCGTCGGGGCCACGGGAGCCGCCGGCCCAACAGGCTGCGGCGAAGTCGCCCCAAACGTCGCCCGCCGCATCGCCCGCTGAAAAAGGGAAGCTGGAGCGCCAGACGTGGGAGGTTTGCTCAATCCAAAAGGCACGCGTGGGGTATACGCACACGGCCGAGTACCGCGTGGTGCGCGACGGCCGGGCGCTGGTGCGGATCGAGTCGGTCAACGAGCTTCGCATGTTGCGTGAGGACACGCCCATCGAGATGAAGATCCAGTTGACGAGCCTCGAAACCCCGGACGGCAAGGTGCTGGAGTGTACCAGCCGGACGGGGCAAGAGCCCGCGTCCATGGTCACCGAGGGGCGCGTCGTGGGCGAGCGGCTGGAACTGAACGTCACCTCGATGGGGAAGACGACGACCTCGTCGATCTCCTGGTCGCCTGAATACGGTGGGTTTTTCGCCACCGAGCAGACTCTTCTCCGCCAACCCATGAAACCGGGCGAGCGCCGCACGGTCCGGGGCTTGGTCCCATTTCTCAATGAAGTTGCTGCCACGGAGCTGGTGGCCCGGGATTACGGCTCCGTCGAGCTTCCTGGCGGCACGCGAGAGCTGTTGCGGATCGACGGCGTGACGAAATTGGGCAGCCAGGCGCTGGAGACCACGCAATGGTGCGACCGCGTCGGCGACGTGTGGAAGGGCCACGCCGACATGCTCGACATGGAGACCTTCCGCACCACGAAAGAGGTGGCTCTTGGAGAATCGGCGCCCGCCAAGTTTGACGTGATTGGGAAGATGGCGGTGCCGGTAGACCGCCCGCTGCCCCAGGCCCACGATACGAAGCGAATCCGCTATCGCGTGCGCCTGGAAGGGGGCGATCCGGCCAGCGCGTTTGTCGTGGGACCGTCCCAGCAGGTCCGTTCGATCGACGCCCATACGGCCGAGATCACGGTCTGGGCGATCCGCCCGGGCCAGCCCGGCAACCCCGCTGCCAAGAGCCAGCCGCCCAGCGACGCCGACCCCCGGCCGAACAACTTCATCCAGAGCGATCACCCCAAGATCGTCGCTGCCGCGCGCAAAGCCGCGGGCGATCTGACGGATCCTTGGCAGGTGGCCGTGGCCTTGGAGCGGGCCGTGGGGACGCTGATTACGAAGCCCGACTACTCGCAGGCCTTTGCCAGCGCCGCCGAGGCGATCGAAAGCGGCGCCGGCGACTGCACGGAGCACGCGGTCCTCTTGGCCGCGCTGGCCCGGGCACGCGGCATCCCCGCCCGCGTGGCCTTGGGCCTGGTCTACAGCGAGGGGAAGTTCCTCTATCATGCTTGGAGCGAGGTTTTCATCGACGGGCGATGGATCGCGTTGGACGGCACGCGGGGCCGAGGCGGGATCGATGCCGCGTACCTGAAGCTGGGCCACAGCAATCTCCAGGGGGCTTCGGCGCTCGCCGCCCTGCTGCCGGTGGCCCGGGTCGCGGGCCGGCTGAAGATCGAGATCGTGGACGTGGAGTAGGCAGTAGGTGGTGCTACTTCGTTTTCGTGCTGCTTCCCGAACGCTTCTCGACCTTGCAGCGGATCAGCCAGTTTCCCTTGGCAAAGGGCGTCGGCTGGCGCTGGCCGGGAACGCCGATCATGGAGGTTTCGCTCGGCTGGCCATCATAGCTTACGTAGACCCCTTTGGTCTGATGCGGATTGAAGCCGAAGCAGACGATGAACTCCTGCGGCACGCGCGTCGGTCGAATGCGGAACGCTTTCCACACGGGGTTGCCACGAAGATAGGAGCCGTAGGGGAACTCGAACGTCGCAATGGGCTTGAACTTGGCATCGCAGATCGAGACTTTGAAGTCCTCCTTGGGCGGACGCGGCTCGCCGTAGCGCGATCCGTGCAGGCTCACGGAGGTGACGACCCACGAGTCGCCGTCGACGTGGAAACGCACGGCATGTCCGCCGCCGGCAATACTCGATTTGGCGGCCATCGAGCCGTTGTCGTGCGACAGTTCACGGGCCTCGCCGGCGCCGGGCTTCCCCGCTTCCTGGCTGGGGCCGGTTTGCGCTGCCACGAAATCGCGATCTGCCTGGGAAAGCCGCTCCAAGGGAACGGCGACAATTTCGCCGTCGGCCTTCTGGAGCTTGACCTTGCCCTGGTCCACGCCGGCAAACCGCGCTTCGACGCTGAATGCCCTGGTCGAGTCGCTCCAAGTCCGCAGGGGGAGGGCCTCGGCGCTTTCCGTGTCGGCAGGCTTTTCTTCCTCGTAGGTGGCAACTTTGGGATGGGTGGGCTTCTTGCCGCTTTCCGGAGAC
The DNA here is from genome assembly GCA_964354245.1 of uncultured Planctomycetaceae bacterium. Taxonomy (GTDB): domain Bacteria; phylum Planctomycetota; class Planctomycetia; order Pirellulales; family Thermoguttaceae; genus CAYGZI01. The sequence continues at coordinate 2,017 of CAYGZI010000406.1, read as the reverse complement.
ACCACCGCGCGGATCATCCAGTCGTAGGATTGATCGACCTTGTGATAGCCCTTATCGGGCAAGCCGGTGTAGGAATGCGTGTCTTGGACCTTCTTGTCCATACCCAGGAAAACGCCTTTGGTCTGTTCGGCGTTAAACCACACGGCCACGAAGAACTTCTCCGGCACCTCGATGGCAGGGAAATCGAGCGTATACCATCGCAATGGGCCGCGTTCGATCCTGCGATAAGGTATGGAGACTTGTTCGAGGACCTTCTCGTTCTGATCCAGCAGGTAAATGTGAAAGTCCTCATTGGGCGGCTCCTCCTCGCCATAGCGGGCGCCGAAGAGCTTCACGGCGACAATCGACCTGGTTTGGGACGGCCGCTCGAAGGCCACCGCATGACCTGAGTCGGCGAAGCTGCGCTGCGCGTCGCTCGAATCGCCCACGTGGCTGAGGACCACCTCCCCCTCGGGCCGTCGCTTGATCGCGACTTCGACGCGCGTGATTTCCCCGTTGCGGACCTGGATCGCGCGCTCTTCCGAGACATAGCGGTCCATCTGCAGCGTCAGCTTGTGGGAGCCGGCGGGCACGTCGAAGAGCCCGTTGGATTTGCCGAGCTTCTTGCCATCGAGCACCACCTCTGCTCCGGGCGGGACGGTCTTGACGTAGAGTTGCGTGGCGCCTTGGGGTGCTGCCTGGACGTCCACGTCCTGGGCACCCAAGGCAAGCATTGCGGCGGCGAAAAGAAACGCGTTCATGGCTCGCTCCTGCAAGTCTGAGGTTGTGAGTTGGCGTGTAAGCCGTCCGTAGAACGAACAGGGTATCTCCGCAGGGGATCGGCTGCCAGTAGCCGCACGATCCGCTAAGAACGATTAGCGCGGCGGCCGGCAAATCTGTGAGGGATTTCTTGACAAATCGTGGAGTGACGAAGTAAAATGTGGCCGCGCATCACGTTACGTGCGGAGTAAGCGGGAAAGGCGTCGCCACGGCGGCGGCACACCGATGGCCTCAGGCGCGCACACCCGGACTAGTCTTTTGGAACGCCTCCGCGACGGCTCCGATCCGGTCGTCTGGAAGGACTTCTTCGACCGCTACTGGCGTTTCGCGTTTTCTATCGCCCGGCAGCGCGGCTGCACGGAACACACCGCCGAGGAGATTGTCCAGGAAGTAATGCTGGCCCTTTTCGAAGGGAAAGCGGTATTCAGACACGATGCGTCGCGCGGGGGCTTTCGCGATTGGCTCGGGGGCGTGGTGCGGAACAAGGTCGGCGCGCGGCGGCGAGATCCGGCCGAGCGGTGTCGAGCGCAAGGGGGCACGGGAATCGATCTCTCCGAGCACGGGACTTCGCGCGACGCGCCGGACGCGCTGTGCGAGGCCGCGTTCGATCAGGCGCTGTTGGCGTTCCTCTTGGACCGGGTCCGCTCCGAGGTCCATCCGCGCACGTATCAGGCCTTTGAGGCCGTCGCGCTGGGCGGGTGCTCCGGCGTCGAGGCGGCCCGGCTGACGGGCATGACGCGAAACGCCGTCTATCAGGCGCGGAAGACCGTCCTCAGGCGGCTTCGCGAACTCGGGGCCGTGTACGGCCAACAAGGGCCACCCGACGAGATGATCCGAGCGGCGCTGGGCGGTCGCCCCAGCGCCGTGGTCGAGCGGTCGCTGATCACGCGGATCGAGCACGACCATCCTGCGGATGGTGCCCGGCGGCCTGAGCCGCAAGCGCGGGTCGTGTACGATCCCGCGCCTCGGCCCGGTGGCAGGCGCGATCCGACCCCTCCGGCCGAAGGAGTTCGCGTCCGGTGAATCCATCCCGCGATGATTCGACCGCCGCCGTTTCGGTTCCTCAGGTGCCCGACTTTGACTTGGCGCGCCCCATCGGCGAAGGGGGTTTTGGGCAGGTATGGCTCGCGATCAACCGCGCGACCGGCCAGCCGCGGGCGGTGAAGGTGATCCCGCGGGCGCGTGTTGGCAGTCGCGACCCGGCCGGAAGGGAGGTCGCCGCCCTGGCGCGGCTCGAAGCCGTCCGTCGCTGCTGCCA
>CAYGZI010000405.1:0-5844 GCA_964354245.1 uncultured Planctomycetaceae bacterium | reverse complement strand
GTTCAGGGTTCAGGGTTCAGAGCCGGGCCGTGTCGGCCCCGGGGGAGGCGGGTGGTGGGTGGCGGGTGGCGGGTGGTGGGTGGTGAGTGGCGGGTGGTGGGTGGTGAGTGGTGGGAGACGATAGGACGGATTCTCAATCCGTCCAGCGTAGGCCGGCCGCTCCGCGACCGGGCTGCGGGTCACGGAGTACACCGCCTACTTTGGGGCGGAATGGAGAAGCTGTCAGCGATCAGCTATCAGCCGTCAGCTATCTGCCGTCAGTGGTCGGTGGGGCTCCGCGCGCCGGCACCGATCCGCCGTGCAACGGGGCAAGCGGGGCTTGTCGGGTCAATGGCGCTTTGGTAGCGGAGCTTCGGGCAAGCGCGTGCTGAACCAGGGCTTGGGCACGAGCGGAAGGTCTTGCCCAGTTAGGCAAAATCAGTGATGTCCGCTTTTTCCCTCCTCAAGGAGTTATAAGCATCACCTGCCTGCAACTCCGATCATTCTTGCCTTCTTGGGAAAAGCATTTGGCTGATATGAATGCTTGTCCCCTTCCTAGCCCTATGTGGTCCTGCGACGGGAGGGGGAAGGGCTTCGACCACAAGTATGCGGCCACACTCCCAATCCCCCTGCAATTCAGAGAAGAACCATTGGCTTTTCCCCGGCAAGCCATCTTCGTCACGCGGCCCCAACTTCTGCTCATAAAACTCCACGACTTTCTCCGGAGGATCCTCGGTGGTGTAGGTGTTGTCTTCTCCGCCGCCTCCGCCGACTAGCGAAACGTTATGGTGGCTAACCTCAGTGGCATTCGGATAGATGGGAATGCCTTCGCTTGTGGCTCGCGAGTGTGTCATGTCCGCCACGACGCGATTCGTCTGCCGACTCTTGCCCCAACCAAAGTCATTCAATGGGCTTCGGAAAGAACATCTTCTTCGTTCGTTCAACGTCAGTCCGGTAGGAATTGACGCATGAGCAACCAGCGGGGCACTTGCGTCTTGTTATAGCGGTAGGAACCTCTCCTTCGGTCTTGGCGAGCGTCAATGCGCCATAGGCCATGCTGTAGTAGTCAATGTTGCCTCGCGTTCTCTTCTGGGGATCATCGAGAACGATCTCCCGAAGATAGTCGCGAAAAGGCAATTCTCCTCCACAGTGGCGGAATACCACCATTTGATTAAAATCCCCCTCGACGAAGTTGCCCTTCAGGTCGTCGGCGGAGACGAACCATCGCTGCTTGTGTTTTTTGCGGGCCCATTTCGTCGGATTCAGCTTGGTCACCCAAACCTTGCCGGTATAGGCCCGCTTGATGAGCTGTGAGTCGAGTACGAACAATACGGGGCCGTACACGTTCACGCGCTTTGCGCGATGGTGGATATCAACCGAATCCGCGAAGATGTCAAACCAGATTCCATAGCGCTTGTCATTGGCATCGGACTGCTGCGGTGTCTGATAGAGGCGCTTTCTGTCAACGGTGCCCCGTGAGAGCAATGAACCGGCGCGAAGAAACTGGCAGGCAGTAATGACGCTGTTGGCGTGATAGATAGACTCCACGCCATTCGTCTTGAGCACGTCGAAGACATCCTTCGATAGAATCTCCACCCGATACTCCCTTGCGCTGCACTTTTCAAGGGGACTGATAGGATGTTGGGTGGCGAGTCTCGGGGAACTTACCCCGTAACGTGATTTCCAGTTCTGGAGCATACTCGGGCACCCACCGCGCCGCAAGCGGGGGCTGAGTGCCGCCCCTCGGCTGAGGACGTGGCGGCGGGAGATGTCGGTGCGCCTGGCCATCTTGGTGTCTCGCGCTGGATGGCTGTCGGTTTGCGTCCACGAGTGAGGCGGCCGGGGTTGCCAAGAAAAAAAGGGGAGTGTTTAAGGTACAAACGGTAAAACCATCAGACCAAAGACCATTACCGAGTCCTCGCCGCGCGGAAACCGTAGCTGTTGCCGTACCGGGCGGCCGGGTGGAGCCTGTAGCGGTTGGCGGATCGGGAGTTCGTCGCCGCGCTGACCCAGGAACCGCCGCGGAGCACGCGGTTCGTTCCGGAAGATGGGCCGTTTGGGTCGTCCACGGGAGATGAAGCGTAGTAGTACGCACCGAGCCAATCCGCGCACCACTCCCACACGTTCCCGTGCATGTCGTAAAGCCCCCACGCATTGGGTTTCTTCTGACCGACCGGGTGCGTCTGGCTCAGCGAGTTCCTGTTGAACCAAGCATAGTCTCCCAGTTCGCTCTGATTGTCCCCGAAGGTCCACTTGGTCTGTGTCCCCGCGCGACAAGCATACTCCCATTCCGCCTCCGTGGGCAGGCGGTACTCCTTCCCCTCCTTCTTGGACAACCAGTCGCAGAATGCGTTGGCGTCGTCCCAGTTCACCTCGACCACCGGCTGGTCGTCGGTCTGGGAGGGAAACGCCGTTTTCCAGACGTCCCTGGCCCCGGTGTATCCGCTCTCGGTGACGAATTGTCGAAACTGGCCCACGGTCACTTCGTACTGCCCCAGGTAGAACGGCTTCGTGATCCGGACTTTGTGCGGCGGCCTCTCAAGCGGTCCACGGGGGACGTCGCTCGAGCCCATCATGAACTCGCCGGCCGGGATCAACACCAACTTCATGCCGATCGAGTTGGTCTCGACCGGCAACGCCACGGGCCTGGGCGCAGGCGGCACCGGCGCAGGGCGCGGCCTGGGCGCAGGTGGCACCGGCGCAGGGCGCGGCCTGGGCGCAGGTGGCACCGGCACTGGGGGCGGCGCACGGCCGCGCCGCGCGGAGGACGGGAACGGGTCGTGCCCGCCCAGCCGCGCCTTGCGATCGCACCACGGGCAGGACGCCAGATGACTCCCAAAGCGGTGCTGGGGGTTGGCCGCACACTTGAGCAGGACGCTATGCGCTTCGTCCATCGCCCTCTGCCACGTGCGCGCGTGCGGCCGTGCCGAAGGGTTCGCGTGGCCCTCCTCGAAGCACCGCACGAAAAGATCGCGCAGCGCCGGGTGTAGGATCTCAAACGGGGGGGCGGCGGGCATGGGCCGATAGGGGACCCTCCGTGCGCGGCTGTAAGGAAAGTGCCCGGCCGAGATCCGCTCCCCGTAGACCGGCGATTCGCCCCGGCCTTGGAACACGCCCGCAAATGGGTGCGTCCCTTCCATCAGCAATTGGTAGATCAGCACGGCCAGGCCGAAGCGGTCGTGCTCCGGGCCGCGGTCCACGTCGGCGAAGCGGACGCCCTGGAGCTCGGGCGGGGTGAACTCGGGCTTGCCCACCGGGCAGCGGTGTGCAGTCCCGTTTTGCGGGTCGGGGACTTGGAACGAATCGCAATCGACCAGCGTGGCGAGGGACGTTGGCGATACCAGGATGTTCGACTCGTTGACGTCGCCGATGACGTAGCCCCGGGCGTGCAGGGCCCCGACCGCCGCCGCCACGTTCCGCGCGGTGTAGTGCAGATAGAGGTAATTGAACAGGGGGCACTGCTGGCGCCGGGTCTTGGGGTGGTAAAAGTCGATGATCGGGCGCATCCCATCGACCCGCGGCATGAGGAACCCCACGATCCGCGCCGGGATGCCGCCGCTCACGAGAAGGTCAATGGGCCAGGCAATGGAGGTGTGGCCTTGGGCCGCCATAGGGTCGTCCGGGGGGTTGGCCAACATGGCCTCCAGTTTTCGGGCCCGCTCGGGCGTGGGCTGATGGTAGACCTTGGCTAGGAGATTCGGGTCCTCGGGGACGGGGTAGATCCGGGCCTCGCCGCCGACGGCGACGCTGGTTTGCAGGCCGAAGACGATCGACTGGCCGTTGGATTGACGAAGCAGGCGCATCGGGGCGTCGCTCCACTGTTTTGGAGTGCGGCAGTCTATTGCCGCTTTTTGCGACTCCGCACTGCAGCTTACTCCTGAATGGGATCGCCGCGGGGCTGCTGGAGCGTCGCCAACACGAGCGTCAGGTCGTCGTCGGTCCGCTGTTGGATGCCGGGAGAGCGGAGGAACGCCTCCAGTTGTGCTTTGGCTTCCGTCTCATCGCTTACGTCGTCCATGAAGCGGAAGAGCGGGGCGAAGAACGGGGCGTGCGGCGCCGCGCCGGGCATCTTCAGGGCCAACATCTGAAGCCCATCGCAAAAGAGCGCCACATGCGCCGGCCGTCCGCGCCAGACGTTCCTTTGCGCCGCCTCCAACGCGCCCGGCGAAACGAGAAAGATCGTTTCGTTGACGTACTCGCCGGCGGCTGGGGCTGTAATCGCTATGAGCGTCCCTTCCGCGTCCGCCACGACGGCCGCCCCGTCGCCGATTTGCCCAGCGGCGACGACTTCGGCGGTAGCCACCACGAGGATGAGCGTGCTGGCTAGGTCGCGCGGGTTCGCGCCGCGATGCGCGGATTCGGCTTCGACCGCGGCCAGCGCGGATTGGAGCGCTTCGCTCAAGAGCGTCTCCCATCCGGCTGCTTCGTCAGAATCTGCGTCCGCGTGCTCGCGAGCGGCCAACAACGACTCCCCTCTCCCGTCTTCGGGAGAGGGGCAGGGGGTGAGGGCCGCAAGCCGGCGGACCGCCCTTTCCACCGCCGCCCGCGCGGCCACGCCCGCGCCGACCTCGGCCAGCGCGGCCGACCCTGCGCCGTCGGCGACTGCGGCCACCAGGGTCCCGTCGGGCAGGATCTCGCAGTAATGCGCGTCCTGGCACGGCTGGCCGGTCTTCTCGTGGCTCGTGCCGCGGACCGATGCCGCAAGAGCGCGCCAAGTTGGGCGGTCCATCAGACGGTTCCCCAGCCCGGCGGCGGCAGGGCAACCTGCTGGTCGTCCACCTGGGAGTGCGAAACCGCCTGCGTGCTCCGCGAGAGCCACACGAACATCTCGACGAAGTTCAACCCAATGAGCTTCACCGGCGTTCGCACGACCATTTGCGCCAGCCGCGCCATGTTGGCGCTCTCCACGCCCACGGCGAAGAAGGCCACGCGCTTGTTGGCTTCCTCGTCCTTGATCCGCTGCGCGGCCCTCTGGACGACTTCTTCCGGCTCGCCTTGAGGCTCGCCGTCGGTGATCAGGAACACCCACGGCCGGAAGTAGGCCACGCCATTGTCGTTATACTGCTTTTTCCGGGCCTGGATCATGTCCAGGGCCTTATGGATCGCGCTACCCATGTGGGTAGTACCCTGTGCGGTGAGCGCGGGGGCCTCGAACTGGTCGGCGGTGACGAAATCCTGAACGACCTTGACGTCCGAGTCGAACGCCACCACGGCGACCTCGACCCGGCGTGAGGCCAGCGGGTCCTTAGCCAGATCCTGTTTGAAGACCCGCAGGCCGTCATTCAACGCCGCAACTGGCGCGCCGTCCATCGAGCCGGACGTGTCCAGCAAGAGCACGCACGGACAACGCGGCTCGGGGTTGTCAGCGAACTCCACGGCGTGTTCAAGACTCGTGCCATTCATGCTTTGCGCTCCTGTTGACTGGGAGAGACCCGTTACGAGGGCGGGCACCGACACGGGCGAAATCTATCCTACTACCTCGTTCGCCGGGTAACAAGACACCCCAGGCATTCTTCCACTGGAGAAGCTCTGGACAAGCGGGCAGTCACCGAATCCGGGGACGTATTACTGGTTTCGCCGCTTGTTGGGCCGACGGCCTTTCTGTGGTTTCAAGACGCGTCCGACAAGACCCTTCAAACGCTCCAAGGATTCCGGGAACATCATACCTGATTCTTTCGTCGTTTGGCCTTGGGCCCGCGCGCCGGCTTCGTGTAATGTACAGCCGGACAGAATGCTGTCAATAGGGGGTGGGTGGCGCGGGAACAAGGGTGCGAACGTGTGAAGGGTGACGGGGAGAGATTTGGGATTAGGGGTGGCCGTTCACGGGGCCTCCCGAAACTGCTGTTGGTCAATTGGGATGAATCG
>CAYGZI010000404.1:0-5859 GCA_964354245.1 uncultured Planctomycetaceae bacterium | reverse complement strand
GGACCGTCGCGCCAGGCACGACGCTCGATCCGTTCCCGCCGGAGGTTTACGTCGAGGGCCTTTCCACGGGGCAGCAGTGGGTCAACTGGGCGCTGGTGTCGCCGCTTGGGCTCGTCGCGCACGAGGACACCATCCCGATCACGGTCGTCAAGCTGGATCTGACGGCGTACCGGCCGCAGACGGAGGGGCCGAATTACGGGGCGCCGTTCGCGCGGACCGCAGTGCCCGAGAACCTGGAAGAGAGCCCCGGGGCCGGCATCCGGCGCAACGGCGACGATGATAACGGCAATGGCGTCTGGGACTACAATGAAACGGGCGAAACGGCGGTGGCCGGGGAGAACGACCTGATTCAGGTGGATATCACCATGCAGCCCTCCGGCCCGCTGCCCGAGGGAATCCGTTTCGTCGTTGAGCGTTCCACGCCCGACATCAACGTTTGGGGCCAGAGCACCAGGGTCAGCGCGATCTTGAACACCGAGAGTGAGCGGGGGCTGTTGAGTGGCGGGACTGCCTGGGCCGAATGGGCAAACGACGGCACGGCTCCCGCTACGTCGAACCTGACACTCGGCGTTTGGGACTCGACGCATAACCATCGCGTGTTCACGGACAGCCTTGCCTTTTACCCGTTCAACAGCGTCGTCGTCGCGTTTGGAGGGTTTATTGCACAGCCACTTGATCAGGAGTCGGGCGCGTACCAAATGGCCGTGACGCTCTACGAAGCTGGCTACGACATCCATGCGTACAACAATTCGGCCTGGAATGCCGCAGCGTACAATGAGGTCGCGAGGGCCGTGCAACGCCGTGGCGTGACGCACGTTGCCATTTTCGGCCACAGTTGGGGCGGGGGTGCGACGTACGAATTGGCTTATATGCTCGACACCAATCGCGGAAGCATCGGGGCTTTCAGCATCGACTTCACAGCATACATCGACGCCATCACGCGCGGGACCACAACCGCGGAGACCGGCCTACCCGCGGGCGATCCTTACCACCTCAATTATTGGCAGGACTTCCCAACGACGTTCCTAAATCTCAGGGGCGACTCATGTCCCGGGGCGAACTTCGATCTCAACGTCAGGACCACGCCGTGGGGCGCCGGTCTAAATCACAACACAATCGACAACGAGGAGGATCATGTCCGGCATCGCATCCTAAACGGAACCGATGAGGGCGCTCCGGAAGGCCCACACCAGGGCCTGATGGACACGATCCCACCTTGACACGAGTCCCTTCATGGGAAAGAGACACATGAACTTGCTGACTTTCCTATTGGTCGTTACAGCCGTTCGTCCGGCTGCGGAGAAACACGCCATCCCGATTCGTCCGGACGCCGATCTGCAAGCGAGGATTGACCGCATAGCGCGCGCTGGTATACAACCGGACATTCCCGACGCGGAGCGAGGCGCGACGGAGAGAGAACTATTCCGTTTGATTGCGGGCCGCGAAAAGGCAGAGCTGTTCATCCGACAGTTGCTGTACTACTCGCTGACCGCGCCAAAACAGGACTTGCGAGATGCAGTCATCTGGATTACGCTTTACCTCAACCTTGCCCCCGAGACCATTGCGGGCGCGATTGTCCCATACCTTGAGACGGAGAACGACGACTTGCGATTGCGTGTACGCATCCTATTGGAGACGTGCGTCGAAAAGTGCAGCCCTTCCGAATGCCACACGTTCAGGCATTACTCCTTCGCGCTGAAGCGCGACCGCGACAACCCGCCGCTGGGACTCGTACGATATATGTTTGAGCGAGACCCGTCCGAGGCGTTGCGGCAGTTTACGGAGGTTTACAGGTTGCCGTCAGTTCAAGCGCACACTGCGGCGAGAGAAGAACTTCGCTGGGCCGAGCACATTGTCAACGACGCCATCAAGAACGCCAACTTCCTCACGGCATTCAGGCATACTGCCGAAGGCCCGCGGGACGCAGTCATCACCCTGGAAAGGCTCACGCGGGAAGAGGCAACGGCTCAACTGGACATACTCTCGAAGTCCGACGACTGGTGGGTCCGCCTGTACGTGGCGGAGATCCTCCGGCAGCATCCCGCGTTTCGCACACCGAAGCTAGTCGCGCGCCTGGCGGCCGACAAGCATCCCTTGGTCCGAGAGGCTATAGACTTGACCAAGAAAAAACCCGTGGCAACGTTCAGACCGCCGGCAGGCAAAGCCCCGCCCCCGCCCGCCAACCTGGAAATACGCCCGGAACCGGATAAAGATCCGCCCACACGCCCTTGAACCTCCGCGAAGTTGAAACACGCTGCGCCGAAGGGGCCGTTCTTCGGGGGCGGTGTGCCCGACGGCGTGCTTCGCCGGGCCGGCTACGACAAGGCCTATCTGACCGGCTCGACCGGCGCCGACACGTTCCGCGCCTACGCCAAGCCGCGCACGGTCTACCCCGGCATGGGCAGATTGACGGGCACCGGGTATTTCCTGGATGTCTACCAGTTCGAGGAGGTGTATGCGGACCTCCTGACCGGCAACGACACGGCCAACCTCTACGACGGCAGCGCCAATGACTACTTCTGGGCGAAGCTGGGCGCGGCCGTGCTGACGGACGGGAGCGTCAGCGACGCCAGCGGCGACCTCGTGACGCCCAACACGTACTACTACAAGGTCTACGGTTTCGACAGCAGCGTGAACGACCGCGTGAGCCTGTGGGGCAACTCAGGCGGCACGAACACCAAGCGGGTCATCGCGCCGCTGGATTACCTCCTGGCCACCTACGGCTCATGGACCGACGCGCCGTGACGCAGGGGTCAGGGACTAGGGACTGGGGATTCACGGTCTGGTATTCATCCCTCATCCCTCATCCCTCATCCCTCATCCTTCATCCCTCATCCCTCATCCCTCATCCCTCATCCCTCATCCCTCATCCTTCATCCTTCATCCCTCATCCCTCATCAGAATTTCACGATCAGGTCCGTGGCCCAGAGAAACTGGTGGTTGCTGCTGGCGTCGTCGAACGCCTTTAGCGGGCTGAAACCGATCGGATCGGCCCAGTCGAAGCGGACCTCGCTCCGCAGGGCGACGTTGTGGTTGGGCCTGTAATTCACGCCCAGGGCCAGCTCGTCCCAGTGCGAGGGGATGCCCGCCCAGGGGAACCCTTTCGGCGCCCCCAGCCCGATCACTCGCGTTCCGTTGGAATCTCCGAACCACTCGTAGCGTACGCCGGCGCTCCAGCACGGGCTGAGGTCGTAGAACAGGTAGTTGACGAAGCTGAACCACTCGGCGTCGGCAAAACCGCCTGCCGGGCGTGCTACGGCGTTGGTCTCCTGGCCGGCGTTGTGCTCGAAGGCGTAGCGCACACGATCGCTGAACCGGTGGCTGAGCACGATGCTGTAGGCGGACGTGCGGCTGGGGCGATCGGGCTGCTCGTTGCTGAGCGCGATGGCGAAGTTCACCAGCGTGTCGTCGTCCGGGCTGGTCCAGGTGACGCCGAAGAGCAGCCCCGCCTTGTCGTTGTTGTCTTCCCACTGGTTCCAGCCGCGGTGGACGCCGGCGCTGACGGACCAGCAGTCGTCGATCTTGAACATGCCCAGAATGCCGGTGAAGGTGAGCGGCTCGCCGTACTGGAAGCTATAGGAGTGGGAGTAGAAGAAGTTCTCGGGGGCCATGGGGGACTCGAAGTCCATGATGTTGTAGAAGTGGCCGATGCGGAGGGTCAGGTCGTCGTAGGCGAAATCGGCGTACAACTGGGGCAGGGCCGCGCCGTAGAACCGGCGGCTCTCGTTCCAGGTGGTCTCCAGACCGTCGGCCACGAGGAAACGGCTGTCCGTGCCATAGAGGAAGTCCACGCGCCCGCCCCAATCGAAGCCCCAGCCGTCGTTTTGGGTCTTGCGCTCAGCGCTCAGGTAGAGCTGGTTCATCTGGTACTCGTTGGCGCGGTCGTTGAAGGTGACCGGTCCGTTGAAGCAGTCTGCCGGCCGGCCGGGATTCCAGGTGAAGCCCTGGTCGATCCAGCCGCGGATGCGGAGCCCGGCGTCGTCCAGGCGGGACGAGGAGAAGAGTCGCCACGCCGGGTCCTCGCAGGCGTCGCCCCCGCTGCGGCAGCCGGAGCCCGGGCAGGAATAGCCGCCACAGGAGCCGTACCCGGCGGCGCAAGCAGCCCCGCCGGCGACCGGGTGATCGACTGCGGGCCCCTTATCGCGGAACGGAGTGGAATTGCCCTTGTCTTGGGTTGCGGGCTGGGCTGGGTCGCGGGGCAGCGGCTCCTTAGCCGACGGCGTCGGCATCCCAGGAAGCACGCGCGGCTTGGACCCTGAGGCGTTTTCCGCCGCGCCCGGCGCTTCTGGGTCGCCGCCCTTGGAGTGGACGATTTGCGGCTTGGCGGCCTTCGGCGCCGGCTTATGCCACTGGCCGGCCGGGTGCTGGTCCTCTGCCGCTGTGGGTTTTGGCGGAATGTCGTCCTCGGCCGTGCTAATCAGGGCCGACGCGGGCCGAACGCTCACATCCGGGTACCTTGCGCCGAAGTCCGGCTGCCCAGCGCCCAGGTCAAGCTGCTTGGCGCCCATGTCCGACTGCCAAACGAAGTCCGATGTGTCTTCAGCCCGGACGGCGGCCGCAAACAACGCGATCCAGACAATCAGACCGAAAACGACCTTGCCGATTTTCACCTTGTGTCCTACGAGTGTTGCACAGATTGCGTAAGTCCAACCTAGTAGCCACCTTAGCGACTCCCGGCCCCATCGTCCTAACCTTCGGCCGTATCGGAGCTTACGGCCTCGTGCAATGACCCTGGGACACGAGGCGAAAGGGCGAAAACGCGAAAACGGGGAACGGATCAACACAATCGTCGGCACCTCAGACACCTCCGGACTGCGACAGACAGGAATGTCTGTCCTCCTAGCTGGCCAGCCCGAGGTCCTCGAACATGGCGTCCACGAAGCCGTCGGCGTCGAACTCGGCCAAATCCTCCAAATGCTCGCCGACCCCGACGTACTTGACCGGCAGGCCCACCTGCTGTCGGATGGCCACGACCACGCCCCCTTTAGCCGTCCCGTCGAGTTTCGCCAGGATGATCCCGGTACACTTGACGGCCTCGGTGAAGTGCTTGGCCTGGCTAATGCCGTTCTGGCCGGTCGTGGCGTCCAGCACCAGCAGCACCTCGTGGGGCGCCTCGGGGATCTGCTTGCCCAGCACGCGGTGGATCTTGCTGAGCTGCTGCATGAGGTTCTGCTGGGTCTGGAGCAGGCCGGCCGTATCGACGATGCACACGCCGGCCCCGGTCTCCAGGGTCCGGGTCACTGCCCGGTGGGCCACGGCGGCCGGGTCGCTCCCCGGCTCGCCCTTGACGATCTCCGTTTTCGACCGCTCGGCCCAGATGCTCAGTTGCGAGATCGCCCCGGCGCGGAAGGTGTCGGCCGCCCCGAGGATGACCTTCTTGCCGTCGGACTTCATCAGGTGGGCAAGCTTGGCAATCGAGGTGGTCTTGCCGCAGCCGTTCACTCCGCAAACCATGATCACCGTGGGGCCGCTCGGGGCGAAGTGAATCGGATCGGCGGGCTGCCGGAGCAGGTCCTTGAGCTTCTGCTTGAGCCGGCCGAGGACCTCTTCCATCTCCACGACGCGGTTGCGTCACGTATTGCGGAGCTCGTCCACCATTTCCGTGGCGGCCCGGACGCCCATGTCGGTCTTCACCAGCGTCTCGAACCACCCTTCGAGATACGCCTCGTCGACCAGGCCACCCTTGGTCTTGAACAGGTCGCGGACGTCGGTCCGCAGCAACTGGACCGTCTTCTTGAGACCCTGCTTGAGTTTATCGAATAGACCCATGGGAACTAAGGATGAGGGATGAAGGATGAGGGATGAGGGATGAGGGATGAAGGATGAAGGATGAAGGATGAGGGATGAGGGATGAAGGAT
>CAYGZI010000403.1:0-5865 GCA_964354245.1 uncultured Planctomycetaceae bacterium | reverse complement strand
TGATGAGCAAGACCTTCGACCATGGCATGATCTGCGCCTCGGAGCAGTCGCTGGTGGTCGACCACCAGATCGAGCAAGCCCTGGTCGAGCGTCTGGCCTCGCAAGGGGCGTATTTCCTCGCGCCGGAGGAGATCGCCCGCGTGGCCGCCGTGGCCATCGACCCGGAGCGGGACTGCATGTCGCCCCGCGTGGTCGGACAGACTGCGCAGCGGATCGCCGAGCTGGCGGGAATCCGCGTCCCCGGCGACACGCGGGTGCTGATTGCGCGCCTGGGCGGCGTGGGCCCCGTGTACCCGCTCTCCCGCGAGAAGCTCTGCCCGATCCTCGGCTTCTATACGGTCCGCACGGTCGCGGAAGGGGTCAATCTGTCGAGCGACCTGATGCACTACGGCGGCCTGGGACATACGGCCGTGATCTTCTCCGAGGACCCCCGGGCCGTCGAGGAGTTCAGCGAGACGATCAACGCCGGGCGGATCCTCGTCAACTCGCCTTCCGCTCACGGCGCCATCGGCGGCATCTACAACCGCATTCATCCGTCGCTCACCTTGGGCTGCGGGGCCGGCGGAAAGAACGTCACCACCGACAACGTCACCGTCTCCCACCTGCTGAACCTCAAGCGGGTCAGCCGCCGGATGGTCAACATGCGGTGGTTCCGCGTGCCGCCGAGGATCTACTTCGAGCCGGGCGCCCTGGACGAGTTCTTCCGCGAGGAAATCGCGCACTTCGGGGCCCGCCGCGCAATGATCGTCTGCTCGGGCTCGGCGGTGCGGCTGGGAACGGCCGCGCGCGTGGAAGCGTACCTGCGCCAGGCGGGAATCGCCACGGCCGTCTTCTCCGACGTGACGCCCGACCCCACGATCGACGGCATCGAACAGGGCGCCCGCGCCATGCGCAAGTTCCAGCCCGATCTGATCGTGGCCCTCGGCGGCGGCTCCCCCATCGACGCGGCCAAAGCCATGTGGCTCTTCTACGAGCACCCGGACGTGAGCTTCGACGACCTGAAGCTCCGCTTCATGGACATCCGCAAGCGCGTGGTCCCCTTCCCTCCCTTGGGCAAGAAGGCCAGGTTCATCGCCATTCCCACCACCAGCGGGACCGGCTCGGAGGTGACGGCGTTTTCCGTGGTCACCGACGAGCGGACCGGCGCCAAGTACCCGCTGGCCGACTATGCCCTGACGCCCGACGTGGCGATCGTCGATCCGAATCTGACCTTGAGCACCCCTCCCTCGGTCACCGCCGACACGGGAATGGACGTGCTGGCCCACGCCCTGGAGTCCTACGTCTCCGTGATGGCGTCGGACTACACCGACCCGCTGGCCTTGCGGGCCATCCAGCTCGTCTTCCAATACCTGCCGGTGGCCTACAAGGACGGCGCAAGTGCGCTGGCCCGGGAGAAGGTACACAACGCCTCGACGATCGCTGGAATGGCGTTCACCAACGCCATGCTGGGCGTCAACCACTGCCTGGCGCACATCCTGGGGGCCACGTTCGGGATCCCGCACGGCCGGGCCAATGCCCTGGTGATGATCCCGGTGATCCGCTTCAACGCGGCGCCGCCGAAGAAGTTTGTCAGCTACCCCAAGTACGAGTTTCCGCAGGCCCGGGAGCGATACGCCGAGATCGCCAAGGCGCTGGGGCTGGATGCCTCTACGCCGGAGAAGGGCTGTGAGAGCCTGATGGAGGCCGTTGCCGGGCTGAAGGCCAAGCTCGACATCCCGGCCACGATCCGCGAGGCTGGGGTCGCGAGGCCCGGTTTCGAGGCCAAAGTGCGGCACATGGCCGAGGTGGCCTTTGACGACCAGTGCGTGGGCGCCAACCCGAGCTATCCCCTGGTGGACGACCTGGTGCGCGTGTTGTGGGAAGCCTACGGCGACGCGCCGTAGGATCCAGGAGGGCAGACATTCCTGTCTGCCCTCCTGATTCACTCGTTGCGCCTCAAAACCAGCACCGTGACGTCGTCCTGATCCTGCCCCTGCCGGTGTCGGGTCACTTCTTCGAGAATCCGGCCGCGGATGGCCTCCACGGGCTCATTGTGGATGGCGGAAAGGAGCGTTTGCAGACGCTCGTCGCCGAACATCGCGCCCTGCGCGTCCATGGCCTCGGTAACACCGTCGGTATAGGCCACGAGCACGTCGCCGGCGGAGAGCCGCTCGCGCCGGTCCGCGAACTGAGCGTCCTCGAAGACGCCCAGGATCGGTCCCGTCGCCTCGCCGAGAGAGACCGCGGCGCCGTCCCCCCGCACCACGTACGGCGGATTGTGCCCGGCGATCGCAAACGCGAGCTCGCCCGTGCGCACACGGTAATGGGCGAAGAACACCGTGACGAACATCTGCTCCTTGTTGTCCGCCGCGATGATGCGGTTGGCCATCGCAAGGACTTGCGCCGGGCTCTGCCCTTGCGCGGGAAAGCTCCGCAGGATCGTGCGTGCGACCGCCATGAACATCGCCGCCGCGGCGCCCTTGCCCGAGACGTCCGCCACCACCAGGGCCAGCACGTCCTCGGTCACCAGCCAGAAGTCGAAGAAATCGCCGGCCATGATCTTGGCCGCCTCGTTGTGCGCGTCGAGCGAGAACTCCGTGCGCCCGGGAAACGGCGGCCGGGCCATGGGCAAGAGCGAGGTCTGAAGCCGCCGGGCCACCTGCAGCTCGTGCTGGAGCGATTCCCGCGCGGCCGTCTCGCGGATCCGCTGCTCCACGTTGCCTTTCAGATCGCGGACCATCGCGCTGAACGTGGCGGCGAACTCCCCGACCTCGTCGCGGCCTCCCACGCTGGGCACCTGGACCTCCAGATTGCCCTTGGCGAGCTCGTGCGTGGCCACGGCCAGGCGAGCGATCGGGCGCGTAATCCAGGCCGCCACGGCCATCACCACCAGCACGATCGCCGCCAGTCCCCCCAGCAGCATCGCGGCGTGGCGATTCAGCCGCCAGTAAACGACGGCCATCACTTGCGATTCCGGAATCACCGCGGCCAGCGACCAGCCAACCGACTCAATCGGCACGAACACGATCCATGCCGTCTTGCCGGTCTCGGCGTCCGTCAGCCTGCGCACGCCGGTCTTTCCCGCGGTCATCTCGCGCCCGATCTCGGCCAACTCCTCCGATCCGCTCCGCTGGGCCAGACGGAAGACCGAGTCGGCCATGATCCGCGACTGGTCCGGGTGGGAAATGAACGTCCCCGTCCGGCTGACGATCGTGCAATACTCTTCGCCCTTGCTCGCCTTGCGCAGCTTCTCCCGCAGGTCTTCCAGCGACACGTCCACGGTCGCCACTCCCCGGAACTCCTCGCCCCGATGGAAGGGGACCGAGCAGGTACACATCAGGATGTCGCCCGCGCCCCGGTCGAAGTAGGGCTCGGTCCAGACGGGCTGCCCGGCCTCGCGGGGCAAGCCGGCCTCGCGCGGCGACCGGTACCAATCCCAGCGAAAGTAATCGTAGGGGATGTCTTTGACGGTCAAGCCCTGACCTTTGGACGACCGGCAAACGTACCGCGCGAACCGCTCGCGGCCCGGGTCGAACGCCCGCGGCTCGAAGGCCGCTGCGGACCCGAACGCGGAGGGCGTGTCGCGGACGTTGGCCGAAAGCAGCGCGTCGATTTGTCCCGCCTCGCGCAACGGGAACTGGCCCAGGGTGGCCGCCGCGTTGCGGGCCGTCTGGCAGGCCACCGAGAGATCCTTATCCACCTCGTCGGCCAAGTGGGCCGTCGCCTCGGTCCAACGCTCTCGCATCTGCGCAATTGCCTGGGCCTTGCCGACGCGGTACTCGATCGCCAAGACGGTCAGGTAGACCGCCAAGAGCGGCAGGCAGATGGCCAGGATCAGCTTGGTGCGGATCGGGAACTTCATGGGGGCTCAGACCCTCGGCGTGCGATTGCGTCTCCTATAGTGTAGCCCACTCCAGACGCCCGACAGTACGATGGTTCCCATCCGTCCCGCGCCGCGGTAGGATGTGGTCGGGCCTGGCCGCAGTGGCTTTGCCGCTCGCCAACCCCCGTCAAACCAAGGAGGCGTACCCATGCGGTGGTGGATAGCTCTGACGCTCGTGCCGTGCCTGACTGCGACGGCGGTTGTGGCCGGGGAAGTCCGATTGGCCGTCGACGAGCCGGCCGGCGTGGACCGGCAACAGTGGCCGGTCACTTCCGGGATTCCACTTGCCCGGGGCGAGCTGCGGGACGATCAGGCCGCGGCCCTGTTCGACGACTCGGGTAGCACAGGCTTCCAGCCGAGTAACACAGGCTTCCAGCCTGTGCTTTCAGAGACAGGCAAGATGCCTGTCCTACGGGGCGAAATCCCCCTGCAAACCGAGACGCTTGCCCGCTGGCCCGACGGCTCGGTCCGCTGGCTCCTCTTGGACTTTCAGATCGACCTGGCCGCCAAGCAGAAGAAGACGGTCACCTTGCGCTACGGCCCCGAAGTCCGCCGCAGCGCCGTGGACAAGCCCGTGCGGGTCACGAAGCAGGCCGACGGGAAGGTCGTGATCGAACCGGGCCCCGTGCGGCTGATCTATGATCCCAAGCGGTTTATGCCGCAGGGCGAGGCGTGGCTGACCGCCCCAGGCGGCGACCCGGGGAACGCTCGGCGCGTCACGATGAACTGCGACGCGGACGGGGTGTTGCTGGAGGACGCCCAGACCAGGAGGTTCTTTCCGCACGGCGACGGCGTCCAACCAGCGGAGATTACGGTCGAGCAGCCCGGCCCCGTGCGTGCCTGCATCCGTGTCAGCGGGTGGCATGGGACACGCGGAGAAGACAGGAAGCGGATGTTCCGGTATGTTGCACGAATTCACGCATGGCGCGGGCGGCCTTGCGTCCGCGTGTTCTACACGTTCATCAACGACCATCAGGACTCGTTGATGGCAAAGATCCGGAAACTCGAACTCCGCTTCTACTGCTCGGGAGACTTCAACGACAGCCGGCACATCGGTTCGGTCCTCGATGGCAAGCCGGATCTCGCGGGCCGTCTGCTTCAAGTCGATAAGACTCAGTACATACGCAATGGCAAGCGCATGGACGGCCGAGGGCTCGGCTGGGCCGCCGTCACCGATCAAGATGGCGGACTGGCGGTCGGACTACGGGAGTTCTGGCAGAATTGGCCCAAGGCGATCGACCGCCACGGGGAAAGCGTCGTGCTGGGGCTCTGCCCTCCGCTCGCGGCGGGGCTCTACGACGGCAAGCCGCTGGAAGAGGAGAACAAGCTGTACTACGCCCTGCGCGGCGGGGTCTACACGTTCAAGGTCGGCGTGGCCAAGACCCACGAGTTCTGGGTCAACTACCTCTCCGGCAAGCCCGACGCCAAGCGCCTGGGGGCGTTCTTCCAGGCCGCCGAGGAGCCGCTCTTGGCCGTGCCCGAACCGGCCTACACCAGCGCGACCAAGGCCCTGGGCGATTTCCCGCCGGCCGATCCGCAGGGCAAGAAGTTCGCCGGCTACGACGCCTGGCTCAGCCGCTCGCTCGACTCCCATCTGAAGCTCCGCGACAAGAACCGCGAGTACGGGATGCTCAACTACGGCGACTGGTTCGGCGAGCGCAAGGTGAACTGGGGCAACCTGGAGTACGACCTGGCCCACGGGATGTTCGTCCAGTACCTCCGCACCGGCGACCGCCGCTACTTCCTCCGCGGCGAGCAGGCGGCCCGGCACCACATCGACGTCGACGTGGTCCACGCCACCAATCCCTACCTCAAGAACCCCTGGGGGCCGCCGCCCCAGGTGGGCGAGGTCTGGCTCCACTGCCTCAACCACACCGGCGGCTACTACGAGAATGCCCCGCTGCCGGTCGACCGGACCTACCAGATGGGCCACAGCACGAACTTCGGCCACGTCTGGGTCGGCGGCGACCTGGAGTATTACTTCCTCACCGGCGACCGGCGGG
>CAYGZI010000402.1:0-5871 GCA_964354245.1 uncultured Planctomycetaceae bacterium | reverse complement strand
GAAGGAGAGGAACAGGCTGAGCGCCCCCTGATAGGCATAGAGGGCCGACTCCGAGCGCGTCAGGTAGTGGACGATCTTTTTGTCGGGCAGCTCGCCCAGGCCGATCCACCGGTGGATCGCCTCCATCCAGCTAAAGGGCATGACCACGGGCACAATCGCCAGAAGCAGCATCGCTGCGGCCAGGCGCAGCAGCACGACCAGGGCCCGCTGGGATCGGGACATCGGGACTTCCTCGGAAGCGGCCATAGCGATGTTCCTAAGTCATTGGTACAAAGGACGTTAAGAGCCGCCTTCCCGGAGGGGAAACGGGCCCCGTGCCTCGTGGCACAGGGGACCGGTTTCCCACAGCGGCCGCCTTGGCTTACAATACAGCCTGGGAAGGCCCGGCCGCAAGTTGCCGTGCCTTTCCCGTAAAGGACATCCAACGAAAGCGATGGACGGACTGCGATGATCCCACTGCGAAGTGTCTGGCACCGGATGCGGTCTCTGGCGATTGGCGCCGGCCTGTGGCTTGCCGTCTCCGGACCGGCTTGGGCACAAGGCTCCGGGTCCAAGAAGGCCGCCGAATCCTCCGGAAGCGCTACCCCCTGGGTCTTGCCTTACGCGCTGGTGATCTTCTGCATTGCGCTGGGCGTGTTCATAGTCCTGCACCCCAGCAAGCGCCGCGAGCGGGCCAAGCCCGAGGTCTTCGGCCAGCCCAAGTAGCCTTCATGTGGCACACCGGGCGCGTGCTACTCTTCCAGCGTCACCGCGACCAACAGCGGCGCCGCGGGAGTGCCCAGGTCGCGGAAAACGATCTTCTCCACCGCCACCGGGCGCAGCGCGACGCCCAGCACGTTCAGGTGCCACGGGTCGCCCCGCAGCCCGACCACCACTTCTTCGGCTTCGGGCGGGCCGATCCAGTCGTCGGCCGTGCGCCCGGTCACCAACGGCACGATCTGCTGCTGGCCATCGCCGTAGTGAATCACGTACTCGGCCACTGCGCCCCAAGGGCCGGTCCCTTGGTCGGCCGGGGCCCAGCCCGTCACGTTGCCCAGGAAGAAGAGCCGCTTGCCTTGTCGCCCCACGGGGATCTCGACTTGGGTAGGCCAGGTGCGGTCCTTCGGCGCGCTAGGCGAATTGAGGACCACCAGCCCGCGCCCGGCGTTCTTGGCGGGGTCGAGGATCTCGAACGGCACCCCGGCAACGGTCTGCCGGCCGAGCGGCATACCGGTGAAGAGATTCTTGCCGGGGTTGTGTACGCCGAAGGGGGCCTTGAGCGGGTCGGTATTGGCCACGGACGCGAGGTCCAAGGCCCGGCAGCGATCGGGCGCTAGGGGTGAGGCCAACGGCAATTGCACGAGCCCAGGGATTGGCCGGTAGAGCGGCACGGCGTCCTTCTGGTAGAGCCCCACCACGGCGGCAAAATCCCATGCCTTCTTCTGCGCCGGCCGCTTCACGACTTCCACGCCTGGCAGCGGACTGGCCAACGGTCGCGACTCAGGCAGGTGCAGGACGATGCGATTGGGCGGCGTGCGGACGGGCGGCTTCAGGGTGATCTGCACGCCGTCCGCGGTGCCGCGCACGCGAAGGCCCATTGGCCCGAAGTGCGTCGGGGCATTCTCGATCCGGATTTCCTTGCCTTCGGCAAGCCAGCCGTCGGGCACAGCCGTCAACAGGTGCAGCTCGTCGCCCCGCTCGTGGATCAGCATATGCCGAAGCATCAAGGCGTAGTTCGCCGCGCCGAGAACGTGTGGGATCGTGTCGCCCCAGGCGAACCGCCGCTGGTAGTAGATCCCTTCCGGGAAGGCGTGGGCCGCCGTGGAGTGCAGCAGGTACCAGTAGAAATCCTCCACCACCTGCTCATCCTCGCCGCGGTCCAGCGAGGCCATCGTCGTGTAGGCCGACATGTAGGGATGGATCGCCCCGGCGCTGCCGAGCCACTGGATCGTCCCCTCGATGAATCCGCCGCCTTGCACGCTGCGCGCGTGGTGGATCGTGGCGACGACGCGGGGATCGTCCCGGGAGAACAACTCCGTGGGCCACAGCGTTTCGGTATTGCCCCAGTGCGTTCCGTCCTTCTCCCAGCTCGGCGGGAAATGGGCCAGACCGGTCCGCTTGCACGCCGCATCGATCGCCGCACGGTAGGCCGCGGCCTCTTTCGTCAGTTCCTCGGATTCGGCCGTCTTTCCGAGGATGCGGGCGGCGTCGGCCGTGCAGAGCATCCCGCGCAAGTTCCAGATGTCGTAGCCGACGATGTGGTGCTTGCCGTCCCAGAGAAACTCGCCGTCGGCCGGCGCGACGGGCAAAAGCCCGGCAAAGGGCGAATCGGCCGGGGCCTGACGCCGGGCCTTCATCGTCCACTCGACCGCGCGGCGCATCTGCGGATACGCCTTTTCGAGCCACGCCCGGTCCGCGGTGATCTTGTAGTATTGCCAGAGGGCCCACACGGCCTGGCCGTTGGCGTCGAACTGGTCCTTCTGCGACTCGAACCGCCCGTCG
This sequence comes from uncultured Planctomycetaceae bacterium, assembly GCA_964354245.1. Classification (GTDB taxonomy): domain Bacteria; phylum Planctomycetota; class Planctomycetia; order Pirellulales; family Thermoguttaceae; genus CAYGZI01. Next base: position 3,390 of record CAYGZI010000402.1, on the reverse strand, counting down.
GGCCGCTGGCACTTGAGATAATGATCGATGGCCTTTCGGGCCGAGTCCCCAAAGCCGGCCTCCTCCATCTCCATGACCTGGTAGGCGCCGTCGCGGATGTAGAACTCGTCGTAGAATCCCTCGCCGGCCTTGAGCACGCCGCGGTCGCTGGCGATGAGCTGGCAGACGTGGGCCGCGCGGAGGGCATCGGTGGCTTTGGGCTCGGGGACTTCAATCCGGGCGGCGCGAAGCATCGCTTTGCGCCAGTACTCGACCGTGCGCTCGATCCAAACGTGATGGTCGGCCTTGGCCAGCGCCGCCGAGTCCTGCACCGGCGAAAACGGAATCCGCACCACGGCCTCAGCCGACGCGCCGGGGGCAAGCGACCAGGCGTGGGCGTGAGTGGCCGACTTGCCCTTGCCCGTCTGCGCCACGGAGATCCTGGCCTCCGCCTGGGCGGCGCCCTTGTTTGTGGCCTTCACCCGAATCCAGTTCAGGAAGTTCTCACCCTCGGTCGGCCAATCGAACGCCTTCTCCCAGTCTTTGACGGTCGGCAGCGGCGTGGCCCAAAGGGTGAACTCATAGTGCATCGGCCCGTCGTCGGCCGCCAAGCGAATGACGGGCATCCAACCGCCCAATAGCGTCTTGGTCTGCTTCCGCCCCAGCGGCGTCAGGTCCTTGCCGAAGTGAATGCGGGCCTCGCCGTCGGAGAGGATCAGCCGGTTGTCCGGCGTGATCCGCGTCCCGCGGTCGTAGTCCTTCAGGCCGATCACGTTCCACGAGTTGCGGAAGTAGTCAAATAGCTCCAGGTCGTCGGCCCGAAGCGGACACGCCGGGGCGAGAATCGCAAGTGCGATGAGGCTGGTGAATAGAACCGCGGGGTGCCGATGGCAGTGGCGTCTCATGGTTGATCTTCCCTCGGTGCAGTAATGACGTGAGCCCCAGATTGGAAGTGTTATCGAGGCGACAGGCTGGAAGCGTGCGACAGGCTGGAAGCGTGCGACAGGCTGGAAGCGTGCGACAGGCTGGAAGCCTGTCCTACTTTGGCCTTGGCGGCGTCCCGCACCTTGCGGATCCCGTCGATGGCCTCGCGCATTCGGGCGAGCGTGTCGCGGTTGCGGGGCGTGCCGCGCCCGGCATGGGTCCGGACAAAGGCGTCGATGGGGGCCAGGGCATCTTCCTTGACTGCCCTGGGGTTGCCGCACATCTTGGAGAGCGTCGCGTAGTGCGCGATGGCCTCGGCCGGCATGTCGGCGTCGAAGAGCCGCCGCGAGAGCCGTCGGGCAAACCCTTCCTCCGTCAGGCGCACGTCCCAGCACCGCTCGCGAAACCAGTACTGATGGTAGAAGTACGGCATGGTGTGGGGGTGGAAATCGCGGGCCCGCGGCGCGCCGCCGAGCGTCGCGTAGCCGTTCCAGCGATTGCCAAACCCTTGGCCGGGATCGTAGCTGGTGGCCACGCCGGTCAGGACCAGCTCGCGCTCGGCGGGCGGGTCGCACGAGCCGTGGTAGTCGCTCATGCGCACGTTGGTGTGCCAGCGGAGCACCAGCGGGTGCTCGTCGAGGGCCCGCTGGAGGATCGGATCGCCCCAGCACCACCACCAAAAGATGCGTTTGGCGTCGATGGCATGGACCATCTGGCGGTAGCCAGCCGCGTTGAACTTGCCGATGGCCACGGCGAACTCGAACTCGGGCTGCTTGGCCCAGACGGTCTTCGAGAGCCGCTCGAAGGCCGCGGTCCGCTCGCGCCAGACGGGCTCCTTAGCCTCGCTCCCTTCGCCGGCGGGCTCCAGGTAAATCCCCTCCGTGCCGGGCAGCAGGCCGATCACGTCGAGGTAGTACTGCACGCCGCGGTCGATCGATCCGCCGGAGTGCTTCTCGTGGTGCCAGGTGAACCAGCCGCCGCCGACGTAGAACTTCATCCGTTCCTCACGGCAAAGCTCGATCAAGGACCTGACGTTTTCGGGCTTGGACAGATCGGTGCCGGCATAGTCGCCGCCGTACTGCTCGAGCAAGGGGAATCCGTTGAGCCAGAACCAGTTACGGTTGACGGTGATCTCCGAGTTGAAAAGGAGCACGCGGCGCCAGGAGGCGATCGTGTCGTGCTGCGACCAGCAGGGGAGCATGTAGATGCCGCGATAGGCGAACTGCGGGCGTCTTGTGATGTCCAGAGGCCAGTCAACCGCTGCACGCCTGGCGGTTGCCGGCAGGTGGAAGAAGACCAGCTCCTGGCAGCCGTATTTGAGCCCCGCCGGCGTCGCCGCCAGGATCACCACGAAGCGGCGATTGCCCGCTTCGCGGGTCACGATGCGGAAGCCCTCGTCGCCCAGGTCGCCGGCCGCAAGCGATAGCCCCTGCTTGGCCAAATCCGCAAGAAGCGGATGGGCCGGATCGCTTGCTGCCACGATGTACAGACCCGGCTCGCTGGCCCCGGCTGCCACCGGCAGCGACCAGCCGAACTGCTCCTTCAAGTAGCCGTTCAGCGTCCGTTCCGCGATGGGACCCGCCGGTCCGGGTTTCTCGGCAACGATGAGCTTGGCACGAGGGTTGCCGCCGTCAAGAACCGGTTGCTCGTCCGCACGAGTGTACGCGGTGATGAGCCAGATGGCCGCGAGGACCCAAGTGAGGACCCAAGTTTTGCACGCCGGTCTCATGGACTGATCCCTCCCAGATTCCGCCGCGAGAAACAAACAGCCGCGACCGACGGTCGCGGCTTTATGCGAAAGAGCGGGTGATCTCAGCCGCCGGCATGTCGCCCGCGCCGTATCCTCACAGCGACAGCACGAACTCCACCAAATCGTCGATCTCCCGCTCTGTGAGCTTCTCCACTTCGCCGTGCTTGCGCCCGTGCGTGCCTTCTTTGATGACCTGCTTCATGGTGACGTAGCGGCCGTCGTGCAGGTACGGGGCGGTGCGCCAGCACTCGATCAGCGTCGGGGAATCGAAACTGAATGCCTTGCGGTCGTACTGGCCCTTGGATTCCACGTCATGCACCTTCAAGTCGGTGTAGAGCGGCTCGGGGTGGCACGTCGCGCAGCCCACCCGTTGGCTGAAGAAGAGTGCCTTCCCCCGCTTGGCGGCCTCGCTGAGTTGGCCATTGACCAAGTGCGGGCTGGGGACCGGGGTGAGCGACTTGAGATACTCGTCGATCGCCACCGCGTCTTCGTCCGGCCGGACGGCAAACTGGATGTGCCGGATCCCCGAGCGCACGGCATCCTCGGCCGTGGGACGGACCCCTTCCCACATCGACGGCGGGGTCCTATGGGCCAAGAGCATGCTCCGGTTGTTCTTGGGGTTGCCCAGGCCGTCGTTCAGCAGGTCCCAATTGAGGCCGTCCACCCGGGCGTCCGGGTGGCAGCTTGAGCAGCTCTGCCAGTGCTGGAAGCAGAGGTCGGCGTCGCTGAAGAACATC
>CAYGZI010000401.1:4255-5889 GCA_964354245.1 uncultured Planctomycetaceae bacterium | reverse complement strand
CCCGGGCGAGCACACCATCGTGTTTGGCATGTCGGGGGAGTCGATCGAGTTGGCGGTGCGGGCGACCAATCGCGACTGTTATGCCCGGGGTGCCCTGTCGGCTGCCAAGTTCCTCGTGGGCAAGAAGCCCGGTCTGTACGGAATACGGGACGTCTTGGGCCTGTAGAGTCGGAAGAGCCGTTTTGACCGCCGGCGGAGGAATTCTCGCTTTCTTGGGAACTGCCGGGAATTGCGGAGCATCCAATAGGGTCGAAGCGGGCCAGCGCCAATGCAGTTAAAGGGCTCAGACGACAGGCGGAGGCGCGGCGTGATACCCCCCTCGAAAGCCCCCATCCCTCTCCCGGCTCAACGTAGACAGTGGCGGGCGGCCCCCCCGCTAGGGAGTGGTTTCTCACTCTAGTGCTTGCCCCGTCTGTTACCGTAAACTATAAGAGATAGATGGGTCCTACGAACGTCACCCTCGCCTGGCAGACGCAAAGAGTCGTTCGGCCGCGGAGAAGGGCAACAGCCGGGCAGAATAAAGGAGGCATAGCGTGAGTAAGAGTTGGGTCCGATACATCTCGATCGTGGCGGTTTGCGCTTGGGGGGCGTGTTGGTCTCCCTCGCTTCAGGCCGCCCAGAACGCCTTAACGGATAAGGACGCCCAAGCCGAACAGGTGGCGCTGGTCACCGTGGGAAGCGTCCAGCCTACCGTATGCCCGACAGTCTATACGCAGTGTCCGGCGACCGTGACGCGGTGTCGGGCGGTGGAGACGCAGTGCCCGCCGGCCTACACCCGCTGTCCGCCAGTGCAGACCCGTTGCCCGGCCAGCACTACCAACTGCCCGGCGACCTACACGCGTTGCCCGGCGGCAGCGACCAAGTGCCCGACGGCCAACACGCAGTGCCCGGCAGGGACGACGCGATGCCCGGCGGAGCAGACGCGCTGTCCGTCGGCCTACACGCGTTGTCCGCCGGTCCAGACCCGCTGCCCGGCCCAAGCGACCCAGTGCCCGCCGTCGCATACGCGGTGCCCGCAGGGAAGCAGCTGCCAGCCGACGCAGTATCCGCATAGCCCGACAAAGTGCCCGGCGGTAGCGACCCGCTGCCCGCCGGTGAGCACGCAATGCCCCACGTCGGCGACGCGGTGCCCGAGCGGCGAGACCAACTGCCCGGCGCAGTCCACGCGGTGCCCGCCGTCGCAGACCCATTGCCCGACGGTGGCGACGCAGTGCCCGAGCGGTTATACGCACTGCCCGGCGCAAGCGACGCGGTGCCCGTCGCAATCGACCTCGTGCCCGACGATCCATACGCGGTGTCCGGCCGAGACGACGAAATGTCCGAGCCACTATACGCAATGCCCGACGATAGCCAACAGATGCCCGCCGGGCCCGGTGGTGACCATTTCGCCGCAAGTGCCGACGAAGTGCCCGGCGACAACGACGACGTGCCCCGCGGTGCCGGTGCCGACGCAGTGCCCGACCTCAGCGACGACGTGCCCCGCGGTGCCGGTGCCGACGCAGTGCCCGACGTCAGCGACGACGTGCCCCGCGGTGCCGGTGCCGACGCAGTGCCCGACGTCGGCGACGACGTGCCCCGCGGTGCCGGTGCCGACGCAGTGCCCGGCGACAACGACGACGTGCCCCGCGGTGCCG
>CAYGZI010000401.1:0-4155 GCA_964354245.1 uncultured Planctomycetaceae bacterium | reverse complement strand
GCCCGGCGACAACGACGACGTGCCCCGCGGTGCCGGTGCCGACGCAGTGCCCGACGTCAACGACGACGTGCCCCGCGGTGCCGGTGCCGACGCAATGCCCGACGTCGGCGACGACGTGCCCCGAGGTGCCGGTGCCGACGCAGTGCCCGGCGACAACGACGACGTGCCCCGCGGTGCCGGTGCCGACGCAGTGCCCGACGTCACCGACGACGTGCCCCGCGGTGCCGGTGCCGACGGAGTGTCCAAGCGGTCCGACGTTCTGCCCGGCGGTACCGACCATTTGCCCGCCGCAGACCACGTCGTGCCCCGAGGTGGTCACGGTGTGTCCCTGGTTTCCGGATGAGACCATGTGCCCAACGGCCGATACCAAGTGCCCGGCGACCCTGACGCGGTGCGTGCAAATCCCGACGGAGTGCGTCCTGAATCCGGAGCCGACGATTTGCCCGTTCGTGTTGACCAGTTGCCCGCCGGACGCTTGCATGTCGTTGGGGTCCAAGACCGGCAAGCTCGTGCCGTCTGACCGGACCAGGCAGGTGGCCGGCACCTTCAACGTGCCGACCTACACGACCCGGGCCCCCAAGGCCGGCTATTGACCTTGACAGCCGTTTGGCGTACAAAGTAACGTGAGGGCGGTCGCAATGGCCGCCCTTTTTCTTTATGCTTACCACCTGACGGAACGATATGGACGAGCACAAGTCGCCGGAGGTGGACCGGCCCGACAAGGAACCTCCGTCGGCTGAGTCGGCTCGCCCCATTTCGGCCCATGCCCGGTGGGCTGCCGTAGCGGGATTGGCGGGGGCGTGGTTTGCGGCAGGCTCGACGGGCCTGTTGGGTTACGCGCTGCGGCGCGGCCTGACCTGGGCCGCGATCGGATGCGTGGCCTTGGCAGGCTGGCGAAAGTCGGAGCGACCCTGGGTCCGGGTCCTTTGCCTGGCGGGTGCGGTCGCGGCGGCAATCGCCATGATTGCCTCGGCGTTGCCCCCCCTTCACGTATTGGCGGTGGTCCTGGTCTTGGTGGCGACGGCACAAGGCCATGCCGATCGCGACCGGAAGACCATCCTGCTTGCCGCTGAGGCGGTCGCCGTCCTCGGATTGTACCGGATCGCGTACACGTCGATCGGGTGGTTCTGGTTGGCCTGTGACGGCGTGGGCGCTGCCTTGGGGGCTGCGGCCGGATGGATTACCGCGCATCCCCTTTGGGTCGGGGCCACCTTCGCCGGCTTAGACTTCCTGGTGGTGATGCTATACCTGGCAATCCGTGGCCCGATCGCCCTGCGCGGCCGGCCCTCATCCGCCGGGACCGCGATCTTCCGGGTTGGCGTGGGGGTGGGCGCAGTCTTGATCGGACACTTCATCTACCTGAACGTGCTGAGCTTTGCACCGGGCATCACCGCGGCTCTGCCGGAGCCCCCGCCGCCGCCCGACTCGTGGAATCCCTACCCGCTGCCGCGGGGTTTCCACGCAAAGGTAGACCAATGGGTCAAGGACTGGCCGGCATGGTCGGAACCGGCGGTCCGCTACGTGGGAGAAAACTGGCCGTACCTCGGCCAGACGCTGCGGAGAATCGTCCCCTGGAACATGCCGCTCTTGGCGATGCTGATCCACTTGGCGGTCGGCTGGGCGATCTTCCGGCATCTGGCCGCTTCCGGCGTGTCTGCCGTGCCGGCGAAGGCCGTGCGCCGGGTTCCGCCCTTGCGCAAGCTCGGGCTGGCCGGGGGAGCAGCGGTCTTGGCCCTGCTCTTCCCCGCGGCCGTCACGCTCTCCTGGCACCATCCCAACCTGTCGAACAAGAAGTACGTGTTCCTGGACCAGGGGATCGAGAACTTCCAAAGGGCCAGATACGGCGAAGGCCCCGGGCACTACGGATGGCTTTCGGTCGGGATGTACGGCATGTCGTCGGACTATTTGGGGACCCTGGGGGCCAACGCGCTGGTGACAAAGCAGGTCACGGCGTCCGACCTGGAGGACGCCAGCGTGCTGGTCGTCTTTCTCCACTCGAAGAAGGACGGCCCCTGCGACGAGGAGTTCCGGAAAACGGTCTGGGAGTTCGTCGGCCGCGGGGGCACGCTGCTGGTGCTTGCCGACCACACGATGGAGCCGCTGGACGAGAGCGGCGACGAGAGCGCCCCCGCTCCCTTCCGCTACCTCAACAACTGGGTCAACCAGCTCCTGACGCCGACGGCGATCCGCGTGCCGTTCGACACCGCCGAACTCGTCCTGCCCGGCTGGCTCCAGTCCTTTGAAGCCATCTCCCACCCCGCTTCCGCAGGCGTCAAGGACCGCGGCAACCAGTACGGCGTCGTCACCGGCGCTTCGGTCAACCCGCGATGGCCGGCCTATCCTATCTTGGTCGGCCGGTTCGGATTCAACGACTGGGGGAACATCAAGGCGCCTCCCCAGCACGGGTTCATGGGCCAGCGCAAGTACGAGGCCGGAGCGAAGCTCGGCGACTGCATTCTGGCCGCCGAGCAACCCTACGGGGCCGGGCGCGTGGTGGTCTTTGGCGACACCACCGGGTTCATCAACCCTAATGTCGCCACGATCCATCCGTACCTCTTCCGGTTGTATGCCTATCTGGCCGACCCGGCATCCACGCCGCAGGACCCGTGGCGCCAGGTGCTGGGCATGGTCCTTTGCGTCGCGTTGCTTGCGGTCCTTCTGGCGTGGCCCTCCCCGGGGCGGTGGGCGCTGGCGGCGGCGGGCGTGGCCGTCTCGTTGGCGGTGTGTACCGCGGTGACTCACTCCGCCTGGACGATCCTCCCCAGCGGCAGCCCGATGGAGCGGAGGGTTCCCGCCGCAGGCGCGGCCATCGCGGCACGGCTGTCCACGGCCTGGACGCCGCTGGGCCGGATGTACTTCCCCTACGTCAACCTGACCGGCCCCAACAATCTTGCCTACGTCGACGACTGCCACCTGAGCGCGTTCAGCCACGACCCCTGGAAGCCCGAAGGGATCATGGGCCTCCTGCTGACGCTGATGCGCAACGATTTCGTTCCGCTGATGGCCCCGGAGATCACACCCGAGCGCCTGCGGGACGCCCGGCTGCTGATTTCGATTGCCCCGGGCAAGGAGTACACGAAGGCGGAGCGGGAGGCGATCGTGGAGTGGGTCCGCAAGGGCGGGCTCTTCATCTGCACGGTGGGCTACGACCGGGCCGGACCGGTCCAGTCGCTCATGTCCGACTTGCGCTACGACATCGGCGGCGACCCCGACGACTTGGAGGTCAAGCAGGGGGAGCCGCTGCCGGTCGGCCACATCAAGACGCCCTTCTTCCGCGGCAACGACTACGCGGCGGCAGTCCGCTTCTGGGCCGCGTGGCCGGTGGACGCCCGGTATGGCCGTGCCGTGGTCCTCACCGAGTATCCGAGCTCTCCCAACAACGTTCCGCTGATCGTGGTGCGGCCCCGCGGCAAGGGGCTGGTCGTGGTCGTCGGCGACACCGAGTTCGCATTCAACAAGAACCTGGAGAACAGGGAGGGCGAGCCCTTCGAGGGGCTTCGCGAAAACGCCGATTTTTGGCGCTGGCTGATTTCGTACCTCCGCGAGGGCGTGGGCGAAGGTGCCCTCTGGTTCCCGCCCAAACGGACCCCCGAAGGAGTTCCAGGCCCGGCGGAGCCCGCGGATGACGGCGCGGCCGAGCCGCCCCCACAACCTCCGGCCAAGTCAACCTGAAAGGCAATCCTTCCGATGCTCGCGTGGATCGGCCTCGCCCTGTTGTCCGCCTCCTGGCTGCCCGGGTTGGGCTACTACCATCCCGCGGACTGGACGGCCTGGACGGCGATGGTCGTACTGGGGACCGCCCTCTTGACGACCAGCCGGGGACGCTTGCCGGGGGCGAGGGAGTCGGCGGTTGCGGCCCTCTTGAGCTTGCCGGCGGTATGGATCGCGCCGTGGCCGTACCGGGCGGCCTTCCTGGGCCTGGCCATCGGCGGGGCGATCGGCGCGTTGCAGGTGGCGGGTGGCGGGTGGCGGGTGAGAAGGGTTCAGGGTTCAGGGTTCAGGGTTCAGGGGAAGAGCCGAAAGCCGGCACCGGCGAAGCTGGTGGCGGAACTCTGTTTGCCCGCCGCCGGTCACCCCGTCACCCCCTCACCCCCTCACCCCGTCACCCTGTCATCTACGGCCCGCTGGCTGGCGGCCGTGCTCCACCGCGTGGCC
>CAYGZI010000400.1:0-5923 GCA_964354245.1 uncultured Planctomycetaceae bacterium | reverse complement strand
GTCGGCTACCACGCCCACGGCGGCGATTTCTCCAATAAGTTCGATGGCGAGACCGAGTGGGACATCCTCTATGGCAACGCCGGTCCGGACGTGGTGATGCAGCTTGACATCGGCAACTGCATCGGCGGCGGCGGTGACCCCTACGCGATCCTCAAGAAGTTTCCCGGCCGCTCCAGGACGATCCACCTGAAGGAGCACGGCGGGAAGCGCGGGGCCGTGGTCGGCGAGGGGACCGTGAAGTGGGACGAGATATTCCGCCTCTGCGAAACCACCGGCGCGACCGAGTGGTACATCGTCGAGCAGGAGAGCTACGACGGCCCGCCGCTGGACTCCTGCAAGCGCTGCCTGGAGGGCCTCAGGAAGCTGGGAAAGGCATAGGGACGAAGGCCGAATGACGAAAGCCAAATGACGAAGGAATGATCGAATAGCGAAGCACGAAACGGGGTGCCTTGGCGACGCTTGCGTCGCCATGCCCCCCGATCGTTCGCGATTCGTGGCTCTTTGGTCATTCGTGCTTCGTCCTTCTTTCGTCATTTGGCTTTCATCATTCGAGTTCCCCGGGTTCAATCGCATGGCCAACGCTCTCGTTGTGCGCGAGACCGTCTGCCGCTCGATCCTCAACCGCTCCGGGATCAGCGACTACTCGCTCAACTGCTACACCGGCTGCACCCACGCCTGCGTCTACTGCTATGCCCGGTACATGCAGCGGTTCCACCCGCACGAGGAGCCGTGGGGTGAGTTCGTCGACGTGAAGGTCAACGCCGTCGAAGCGCTCAAGCGGCAGTTGCGCCGGGCGGCCCCGGGCGAGGTCTTCGTCTCCAGCGCCTGCGACGGCTGGCAGCCGATCGAGGCCGAGCGCCGCCTGACGCGGCGCTGCTGCGAGCTGCTCCTGGAACACGGCTTCACCGTGAACGTGCTCACCAAAAGCGAGCTGGTGCTGCGGGACTTGGACATTCTGGCCGGCCGGGTGGCTGGGGCCGGGTGCCATGGCGACGCCGGGTGCCATGGCGACGCTTGCGTCGCCATGCCGCTGGCAGAGCATGTCCACGCAAGCGTGGACATGGCACCCCGCGCTCGGCTCGGCGTCACCGTGACCACGCTCGATGAAACCCTGGCGGCACTCTGGGAGCCGGGGGCTTCGAGCGTTGCCAAGCGGTTCCACGTGATCGAGGAGGCCCGCCGGGCCGGCCTCAACACCGCGATCATGTTCGGCCCGCTCCTGCCCTTCTTGTCCGATAGCCAGGAGTCAATCGACGCCCTGCTCCAGCGGGCGGGCGACCTGGGGATCGACGTGATCTGGGTGGACGCCCTCAACCGCCGCCCGCGGGTGTGGCCCGCGGTCGCGAGGCTGTTGCGCGAGCGGTTCCCCGATCTCCACGACCGCTACCAGCGGCTCCTCTTCGACGAGAACACCCGGGCCGCGTATCTGGCACAACTCGGCCGCCGCGTGGCCCGGGCCGCGAAGCGATTGTCGTTGACGGATCGAGTGCGGAGTTGCGTGTAAGCTCTGGAGTGCGGCCATTCATCACCGCTTTCCGGCGTCTTCGGGACGGGATGCCGCTGCCGGGGGGGACTGCCCTGTTCTTAGGGCACTTGGACGCGGCCGGCAAAATTCTTCGCGTCCGGGGCTTGACGGGGCCGATGACTACAGATATAGTCTACTTCTGACGACATCGGTAGTCTCGCACCGGCCCAGTTTCTCAGGAGACGCGAGGATGAAACACCCAACCCTCGGGCAGGCGGAATGGGAAATCCTCCGCCACGTGGCCGAGAACCACCCCGTGTCCGTGCGCGAGGTCGCGGACCACGTGGCCCAGACCAAGGGGCAAGCCCGCACCACCGTCCTGACCGTCATGGAGCGCCTCCGCGCCAAGGGCTATCTCTCGCGCCGGAAGCGCAACGGCGTCTATCGGTACTCGCCAAAAGTCCCGCTGTCCGAGCTTCTCGACGGCATGGTCGAAAGCTTCGTCGAGAACACGCTCTCGGGCATTGTCTCTCCGTTCTTCGCCTACTTGTCGCGGTCTGCGCAGCTCTCGGACGAGCAGTTGGAGGAGCTCAAGCAGATGGTGCGCGACCTTGAGACCCAGAGAAAGGGACCTCGCCCATGACCGTTGCAGGAGTCCAACTTTCCGACCTGTCCGATGCCTGGCTGGCGGCGATGGGGCGGGCATCGTGGCAAGGGGCGATCGCGATCGGCGCGGTGTGGCTGGTCTGCCGGTGCTTTCGGCGACTGCCGGCCCGCGCCCGCTGCTGGCTGTGGCGCCTGGCGCTTGTGAAGATGCTGGTCGCCGCGTTTGTCTGGCTGCCCATCGATGTGCCGGTCTTGCCGGTTTCGTGGGGAGCCCCGCAGACCGCGGACGTGGGCGAAGCGACAAGCCCGGACGCAATGACCGCCGAAACACAGCCCGAATCGGCCGCCCGCTCGTCAACAGAACTTGATGGCGGCGATGCTCGCGAGCCCAGCGTCGCCGCACCGGCGCCCGAGGCCGCCGCTTCATCCGGTGCGGCGTCGGGGGGCCTCGCGGCGATTCCCACCATCCTGTTCGCCCTGTGGCTTACATGTCTGGCGGGGCTGGCGGGCATGGTCCTGTGGCGCGCCCGGGCGGCGGGGCGCTGGCGGCGCCAGTGCGTCTTGGTCAAGGACCGCGCCATCCTCAGTTTCTGCGAGCAGATCTCGCGGCAGCTCGGGCTCGTTCAGCCGCCGCTGTTGTTTGAATCCGCGGCCTGCCAAAGCCCGGTGGTCTTGGGGGCCGTGCGGACCTCCGTCGTGCTGCCGTCCCAGGTCGTGGCGGAATCGACGCCCGAGCGGTTGAGGCTCATCCTGACCCACGAGATCGCCCACATACGCCGCTGGGACCTGGCATGGAACTGGTTCTCGACGCTCGCGTGCAGTCTGTTCTTCTTTCATCCGTTGGTCTGGATCGCAACCGGCGAATTGCGCTTGGCCCAGGAGATGGCGTGCGACGAATCGGCCGTGCGCCAGCCAAACGTGTCGGTCGCCGAGTACGGTGGGCTCCTCGTCGCGTTGGCATCGCGCCCTCGCCAACGCGCCAGCGTTGTGGCTACGGTCGGAGTGGTCGAGTCATTTCAATTCCTCAGAAGAAGGGTCAGTGCCATGAAAGACGTGGGAGTACGTTCGTCGCGCGCAAGCGTCGTGTCGTGGATCCTGGTCGGCCTCGCAGGGCTTGCGGTGCTGCCGTGGCGCGCCGTGCCCACCAGGGCCGACGACGCAGAGGGGGCCGTCGCCGCGTCCCAGCCCGCCCCGGGCGATGCCGGCGCCCCGGCCCTGCCAAATCAGAGCCGGGGCGTGTCGCCCCGTACACCCGGGCCGGCGCCGATTGCACGGGCCGTCTCAGGCGACTACACGATCGCAGTGGATCGCGTGCGGCGGGAACCGGGCCGCACCTTGTCGCTCACGCACACCGTCTTTCCGCCGATGATGGGCGGCACGTTGGAGCGATCCGGTCCCAAGACCAAGTCCGGCGCAAGGCGGGGCGGCGGCTACGGAGGCTCGGGCGGAGGCGGCGGGTACGGATCTTCAGGTAGCGGATACGGCTCGTCGGGAGGTGGCGGTGGCGGTTCGTCGGGAGGCGGTAGCTTCGGCGGGTCGGGAGGCGGTGGCTCCTCGGGTGGCGGCTATGGAGCGTCAGGCGGAGGCCGCTACGGATCGTCCGGAGGCGGCAGCGGCGGATACGGCTCGTCCGGTGGTGGCGGCGCCTACGGATCGTCGGGCGGCGGCGGAAGCGGATCCTCGGGAGGCGGCGCATCGGGCGGCCAACTCACTGTTCCCAACCTGATTCTCGACGTTGCGGTCCAACCGCGAGGCCCCGGCGCCAAGCGCCCGTTCTTGTGTGCGCCCAACGGCCAGATCCGCGGCACCGATGACCGCGGCGCCAAGATCGAATCCCCCGACCTGCCGCCTCATCTGGGCGTGCGTCTGCACGGCGTCGAGTACCGCAAGGGCGACGGCCGGACCGCCATCCACGTCTACCTGCCGGAAGCCAGCCCGCCGGCCAAGGCCCTCGCGCGCCTCGAAGGCGAGCTGCTTGTCGCCGAGGGGACCATAAGGGACGTTGCGTTCAGCGGGGCCGAACTCTCCCGGCCGACGACGAAGCGCGCGGGCAACGTCACCGTGCGGTTGGACACGGTGCGCCAGTCGGAGAAGGGGATCGAGGTGGAGGTCTCCGTGTCCCCGCCGACCGGCACGAGCAGCCCCAATCCGATCGAGCGCATGCAGGCCATGCAGGGTCTTCAAGCCCGGCTGAGCCTCACGCTCACCGACGGCGAAGGCCGAGTCCACGAGCCGTCCGGCAGCAGCGGCGGTGGAGGCGGCTCGAGTTCATCCGGCCGTATCGAGATGATGACCAGCCGCTTCAACTTCGCGCCGCTTCCCAGCAGCGCGACGCCGCAGGCCGTCACCTGCACGATCACCGACCGCACGGGCGAGCCGGTCGTGGTGCCTTTCCGCTTCACGAACATTCCGCTTCCCGAGCCTCATTAAGGGCTGAAATGAACGAGCGACGACCAAGACGCATCCACCGCGAACTCACGCCATCCGAGCAGGAGCGCTTGAAGCAGTACCGCCAGCAGATCGCCGAGGAGTTGCCCGACTTGCAGGCCCGCGACCGGATGCGCAATGAGGCCCGCAACGAGACTACCCTCAGCGGCGAGTTGCGCCGGGCGATCCACGCCAGCGAGCTGTCGTTGGCGGAAATTGCCGCGCGAGTTGCAGTCACGCCGCTCGTCTTGGATGAGTTTCTGACCGGAGAGCGGACCTTGCGCTCCGACGTGATTGACCGGTTGGCGGGCGCATTGGGTTATGAACTCAATCGGGTCCAGTGAGGGGCGACGGGCCGTCACCCTGCCCTCTCGCAAAGGGCGAGGGGAGATCGCGGATTGTAGGGTGGGCTATGAACTCAATCGGGTCCAGTGAGGGGCGACGGGCCCTCACCCTGCCCTCTCGCAAAGGGCGAGGGGAGATCGCGGATTGTAGGGTGGGACAAGCGCTGCGCAGTCCCACCAGAACTGGCCGATCATCGTTGGTGGGACTGCGCTGCGCTTGTCCCACCCTACCGGCTGATAGCCTCCCGCCCTACGCCATCGCGTGCTCTCGCCGCCGGGCGCAGTCCCAGTGAAAGTAGGAGAGCGGGTGCTTCACTTCCTCGCGCTTCGGGTTGAACGGGAAGACCGCCTTCTGGAGGGCCAGCCCGCGGACCTCGATCCGCTTGGGGTCGATCGCCCCAACGCCCGCCGAGGCCAAGAGCTTCAAGTGATTGTCGCCCTGGAAGGGGAACTGGTTGTGGTCGGCGAGCGGGTCGTAGCCCATCGCTGCCGTGCAGATCGCGTCGGTGCAGACGCCGTTGCGGCCCACGAGAATTAGCTTGGGCTCGACCGGTTCGACGCCCTTGATCCAGGGGCCTTCGCCGCCGCGGTTGGTCTCGATGCCGTCGATGATGACCAGGTCGCAGGGCCGGGCCATGAACAGGTCCGCGGTGATGCCCGGCACGCGGTGCTGCCAGCTCCCCTCCGGCCAGCCGTGGTCCACTTCGCGCGGCACGCCCGCGGGCACCTTGCGGCGGCCGAAGTGGAAGAGCTGGTTGCGGGCCGTCGTGGTGTCCTCGTTGGGGGCGTCGTCGCCGTAGAGCGACTGGGGGGCAATGCCGAAGAGGTTCTTGACGGCCATGGTCACGCCGGCGCAACCGTGGTCCTTCATCTTGGCCAGGGAGACGAAGACGTCGGTCTTCTCGTAAGCCTGGTTCAGGTCAAAGGCCGGAAAGATGAAACCGCCGCCGGGGACCTTCAGCCGGCTGTACCTGGTGAAGGGGCCGCGGTTGCGGGTATCGACGAACTTGACGCGGCCGGCGCCGGCCGACTGGATCTCCTGCACGTCCCAGCCCAAGGAGGCATAAAACTCCTCGGGCGG
>CAYGZI010000399.1:0-5930 GCA_964354245.1 uncultured Planctomycetaceae bacterium | reverse complement strand
TCTTCCGCAACTTTGCCGATCGCTGCCACCACGGCAAGGAGGAGGCCCACCTGTTCCCGGCCATGGAGGCCAAGGGGTTTTCCCCGGATTGCGGGCCGACCGGGGTGATGCGCCGCGAGCACGAGTTGGGGCGGCTGCGGGTCCGCGAGATGGCGGCGGCGATCGAGACGGCGGCTACCGGCGACGCGGCGGCCCTGCGGCGATTTGTCGAGAATGCCCAAGCCTACATCGGACTGTTGCGGGAGCACATTCAGAAGGAGGACCATTGCCTGTTTCCCATGGCCAACCAGGCCTTGAGCGATGCCGACCAGCACGATCTTTTGGCGACCTTCGAGAAGGTGGAGGCGGAGGAGATGGGCGAGGGCACGCACGAGACCTACGTAAGGATCGCCGACGCGCTGGCGGAGCAATACGACGTGCCGCGCACGGCGACCGCCGCTCTGGCCCACCAGGGCTGCGGCTGCGGACACTAGATCGCGTTACGCTTTTGACCGAGGAGGAACACTTATGGGCGCGAAAGGGTTGCGCAACGGGGCGATTGTCGCTTTTGTGGCGAGCATGGCCGTGCTTCTGATCGGCGGGTACTTTGCCGCGGAGAAGAAGCCGCCGATTCCGAAGGAGTTCGTTGCAGAGGCAGGGGCGCCGCCGCTGACGTCCCCGCTGCCGAACGGGGACAAGATCCTCGCCGGCCAGGCCGTCTACCAGCGTTATGGCCTGATGGATCATGGCAGCGTTTGGGGACACGGGTCGCTCCGCGGCATGGACTTTTCCGCGCTGACTTTGCACTACGTGGGTGAACTGGTGCGCCAGTATCACGCTGCCGACGGACAGCCCCCGGCCGATGCGTACAAGCGTTTGGACGCACTCCCCAAGCCGCGCCGCGAACTGGACGAACTCGGGGCGCGGGTCATCGAGGAAATGCGCAAGAATCGGTACGACCTCGGCAGCCGCACCTTGCGGCTGACGCCCGCCCAGGCCTACGCCTGGGGACAGATCCGCGATTATTGGAAGGAGAAGTTCCTTGCGGGCGACAAAAACTACGGCTTCCTTCCCAACACGATTCCCACGGATGACGAGCGTCGCGACATCGCCGATTTCTTCCTCTGGACGGCCTGGGCCGCGGGGACCCAACGGCCGGGCGAGAACTACACCTATACCAACAACTGGCCGCCCGACCGCTCTGTGGGGAACCAGGCCTCGACGCAGGCCCTGGTCTGGAGCATCGCGTCGATCCTGGGGCTGTTTGCGGTGCTGGGCCTGATCGTCTACGTCGTCCACCGCTACCAGTTCTTCTACGGCGAGGCCAAGGCGGTCGATGCGTCCTACCGGCTGCTCCAGGCTCCGGTGACCCCCAGCCAGCGGGCCAGCGCGAAGTTCTTCCTGATCGCCGGCCTCTTGTTCGTCGTGCAGATCTTCAACGGCGGACTCCTGGCCCATTACACGGTCCACCCGGGCAGTTTCTACATCAAGTTCATCGGCGAGATGTACCCGTATAGCTGGGCCAAGACGTGGCACCTGCAATTGGCGATCCTGTGGATTGCCGTGTCCTGGGTCGGCACGGCGACGTATCTGGCCCCGCTGGTGGCCGGGCGCGAGCCCAAGCACCAGCGGCTCTTGGTGAACGTCCTCTTCGGGGCGGTGGTGGCCGTGGCGGTCGGGAGTCTGCTCGGGGAAGTACTCGGCATCAAGGGTTTGCTGGGCGAGCAGCTCTGGTTTTGGCTCGGCCATCAAGGTTGGGAGTACCTGGAGCTCGGGCGACTGTGGCAAATCCTGCTCTTCGGCGGCCTGATCTACTGGCTGGTGATCGTCTACCGCGTGCTGGCCCCCATCTTCTACCGGAAGGCCGAGGGGCCCGGCGCCGACGCCGACCAGCGATCGCTCCTCATGTTCTACGTCCTCAGCGCGGTCCTGGTGGTCCTCTTCTTCGGATTCGGCCTGGTCTACAGCCCGAGCACGCACCTGACCGTGGCCGATTACTGGCGGTGGTTCGTGGTTCATATCTGGGTGGAGAGCATCTTCGAGTTCTTCGGCGTGGCGATCATCTCGCTCTTCCTAGTCTCGCTGGGATTGGTCACGGCGCGGTCGGCGCTCCGCGTGGCGTATCTGACGGCGATCCTGGTCTTCCTGAGCGGCATCCCGGGCACGGCCCACCACTACTTCTGGTACGGCGGCCCGAGCTACTGGCTGGCCATCGGCGGCGTGTTCAGCTCGCTGGAGCCGATCCCGCTGATCCTGCTGGTGGTCCGGGCGTGGATGGAATACCGGTCGATCCGCGCCGAGGGGAGGCAGTTTCCCTATCGCTGGCCGCTCTACTTCCTCACGGCCAGCAGCGTGTGGAACTTCATCGGGGCGGCGCTCTTCGGCTTCGCGATCAACCTGCCGATCGTCAACTACTACGAGCACGCCACGTACCTGACGGCCAACCACGCGCACACGGCCCTGTTCGGCGTTTATGGGATGCTGGCCATTGCCCTCATCCTCTTCTCGTGGCGTGGCCTCGTCCAGGACAAGCACTGGAACGACGGAATCCTGAAGCTCAGTTTCTGGGGGCTCAACGTCGGGCTGTTCCTGATGTTCCTTACCGGGTTGTTGCCCATCGGTCTGGCGCAGGTCTGGCAGAGCTACGACACGGGATTCTGGTATGCCCGCAGCGCCGACTTCTACAACCTGCCCGGAATCAAGCTCCTCGGCCAGTTGCGGATGATTCCGGACACGATCCTTATCGTGTTGGGCGCGCTGCCGCTCTTGTACTTCCTGATAAGCACGTTCCCGCGGCTTCGCAAGGTGGGAGAGACGCAAGCCGACAGCGTTCGGCAGAATTGATGACCGGCGTGCAGCAAGGCCCACGGGCCGCAGCCCGTGGGCTTTGGATGGGCAAGTGCTCCCGGCTGCCTGTTAGTCGCAAGTCACAGCGCGCCGCGGCGCGCCGTCACTTGTCGCGGGGGCACTCTTGTTCCGTGCGCCCTTTGCCGGGCGGTTGCAGTTGCCGTTTCAGGTCGTCCGTCAGAGAGTCCCATAGTTGGGGATGTGCTTCCACGAGGCGGGCAATATCGCCGAGGTCCTTGATCCGCTTGCTCTGCCTTCGCGCCGGCTCGCCCCACGCCTTCATCTTGCCCCGCAGAGTGTCCTCCAGCGAAGCGACCCGCAAGAGAATCCCGTGAACGTCGGCCGGGACCGCCCGGGAGGGGAACTCCCGATAGAAATCCTCCGTCGAGAGCTGGATGCTGACCTGCGAACGCCCTCTGAAGTTGACGGACCAGTCGAATCTCTCGGATCGGAATCCCGCCTCCTCAAGCAGCGACACGACTCGCTCGATCTCGCCGGCGGCAACGACGATATCGACGTCCTGCGTCACCATCGGTTCTTGCGCCCAGTGGTTCACCGCGATTCCACCAATTGCACACCAGGCAACGTCCGCCCGTTCGAGACAATCCACCAGTCGCATGACATCGTCGGTGCCGCCAGAGGTTTGCCAGTCGTAGAATTGTTTGGCCATCATGACGGTAGACTCTGCTTCAGCGTGCTAAAACTCCTCATCCTCCTCCGCCGGCCGTATGTCTTGGGCGACCAGTGCCTTCCACGCAGCGAGCACGTCGGGAGCGGCGCCTGCGGCCTGCAACCGCTCGCCGACGGGCCCTGGATCGCACTTGATCGCGGGAAACGTCAGCAACAGCATCGCCAGGTCCCGCCAATCGGTGCCCGATTTGGGCTGGCCCCGCCGGTGATGGTACGCGATCACCTTGCTGGCAATCAGGTCTGCCGGCGCGATGACGAGCACGCCCGCGATGCGTTCCGCTCGCGGCAATGTCTCGACAGACCGCAAGTCCACCAAGTGACGGTTCCCGGACTTGCGCACCTGAAACACTCGCAGGTGCCGCCCTGCACCGGCACGCCGTATGCGCACCGCAATGTGGAACCGCTGCCGCAGATGGGCGCACAATTCCTGCGCGACCACGTCGGCTTGGGGCGACAGGAGGCCGAGGTCTTGCGTCATGCGAGGCTCGTTCACGTAGGCATTCACGGCCTGCGCGCCGAAGAGGACCGCATCGTCGCGCCCGCGGAGGAATTCCAGGATCGCCCGTTGTAGCGTGGCCAGCGGCAAGGGTTCACCCATCATGAACTCCCGGAATGTCAAAACACCGGCACTGAACATACACGAAATCCTGAGAACGCGCGCAAACCACGGACCGCGAGACGCCTACTTCAAGTCCGTATTCTTAACGTGTACAAGGCGCAGCCCAAGCATGTCCACGGCGGCTTGGCATTGCTCCAAATCGACCAAGGCATCGCACTGGATCGTCTTCTCCGGATCGAGCAGGTTCTTAATTCGAGCATTCGCGACGATTCTGCCCATGGTCCTTCCCTCAAGCATCTCAAGTGGGACGTTATGCTGAAGCATAACCTGCGGGGGCCGCCGCGGCAACGGCGGCAGGCAAGGATGCCTGCCCTCCTCGGCCCGTCAATCGCCGTCCGTTTGGAGCGGGTCGGAGACCGGCGTGGTCCCGGGCTCGGCACGGGTTTGGACCACCGCGCTGACCCGCTGGCCGTCGCTGAGCGTGCTCTCCGGCGTGAGGACGACCCGGTCGCCTTCTTCGAGGCCCTCGGTCACCTCGGCGAAATCGTCGTTGACCACGCCGAGCGCGACCGTCTGGATCCGGGCCCGGCCGCCGCGCACTACATAGAGCTGCCAGATGCGGTTCGGCCCGCGGAACAGGGCCGACCGGGGAACCATCAAGGCATTCTCTTTGGCGGGCGAGAGGATCCGAACGCGCACGCGGTAGCCGACGCCCAGCCCGCGCTCGGTTTGCAGCCGCTTCAGCGCGGACGGGTCAAAACGGACGATCGCCTTGACCCGCTGCTGCTCGACCCCTAGCGAGCTGAGCTTGGTGAAGCCGGCCGGGAAGATTCGGTCCACGGCGCCGCGAGCGGGCGTCGGGCCGATGGCCGGGCCGTAAATCTCCACGCGGTAGCCCGTGCGGATCTGGGCGACGTCCACGCTCAACAGATCGGCCTCGACCTCCAGGTCGGCGGGATTGCCGAGTTCCAGGAGCCTGGTCCCGGCGGCGTAGAACCCTTCGTCGCTCTGGAAGCGGTGCAGCACGACGCCGTCGATCGGGCTCTGCATCGAGCCGAGTTGTTGCCGGCGTTTGGCCTGGTCCAGCCGGACGATTGCCTCGGCCAATTGCCTCTCGGCCACGTCCTTGCCGAGCTTCTTGCGGAGGATGTACTTCTCGAGCATCTCCGGCATGAGATTGGTCGCGGCCTGCATGGAGAGCATGGCCGCGTGGATGAAGCCGGCCTGGGCGCGGTCGGCGTCGCCCAGCCTCATGTCCATGACGGCCCGGTCCAGGTCCTCCTGGCTTTGGGCGTTCTTCTTGACCAATTCGCGGACCCGCTTCAGGACGGTATCGGCGTAGTCGAAGCGGGCCTTGGCCGCATCGACCCGTGCGGCGGCTGCCTTGACGGTGTCGGCGGTCGATTTGACGAACTCCAGGGTCTGTCTCAGGGCGACCATCTCGACGGTGATGTCGCCGCTCTGCTTGACCGCGGCCTGGAGTCTTTCCACCGCGGACTGCGCCTCCTTGACCACCAGATCCACGTCGAGCGGGACCAACTGCGCGACAACCTGGCCCTTCTTCACCCGGGTCCCTTCGATCAGCGGAATCGCGGCAACGCGGCCGGGCGCCGGGGTCGTTACCAGATAGGTCTGCGGCAGGCGCGTGATCGCCCGCTCGTCCACGTAGGCCGCGATGCGGCCGCTGCGGACCTCGACGACATCCACGCGGGTCCGCGGCGCAAACCACCAAACGGCCAGCCAGACGAGCAAGGCAACGACGGGGACGGCGGCGAGGATCAGGGGGCGCGGCGATTTCATAGTAGGCAGTAGGCAGTAGGCAGTAGGCAGTAGGCAGTAGGCAGTAGGCAGTAGG
>CAYGZI010000398.1:0-5935 GCA_964354245.1 uncultured Planctomycetaceae bacterium | reverse complement strand
CCGAGAGGCCCGCGGCCCGGGCGGTCTCCTCGATCGACGGCTCGAAGCCGCGCTCCTGCAAGAGCTCGCGGCTGACCGTGCGGACCCGGCTCATGGTCTCGATCATGTGGACGGGAACGCGGATCGTCCGGCTCTGATCGGCGATCGCCCGCGTGATGGCCTGGCGTATCCACCAGGTGGCGTAGGTGGAGAACTTGTAGCCGCGGCGGTATTCGAATTTGTCGACCGCCCGCATCAGGCCGGTGTTTCCCTCCTGGATCAGGTCCAGGAAACTGAGGCCGCGGTTGCGATACCGCTTGGCGATGGAGACGACGAGGCGGAGGTTTCCGGCGGAGAGGGCCCGCTTGGCGGCGTCGTATTCGTCCTGCAAGCGGGCGATCCGGGCAATGCGGCGATGGAGCGTCGATGGGCTCTCCAAGGTGACCCGCATCAGATAGCGAAGCTCCTTGCGGATCTCGGCCACGCGGCCGGGGGCGTTGCGGCGGCGTTTCAGCTCGGAGAGTTCCTCGCCCAAGACGTCCATGCGCTGGGAGATCGACTTGAGCTTGTCCAGCAGGGGCTGAAGCCTCTGGGTCCGCAAGCCCAGCTCTTCGATCAAGCGGACCGCCTTGCTGCGGCGGCCATTGAGTCGCCGCCAGGCCTCGCGTCGAGGGCGCATCGGCCGGCGGCGGGAGATGGCCACGGAGAAATCGTCGCGGTTCCGCCGGAGGAGGTGGGTAAGGGTGCGGAGATTCGGTTGCAGGAGAGCCTGGACGTGCCGCTTGCCCCGCACGTTGGTGACCGACACCTCGACGGTTCGGTCGAGGCGCAGCCCGCCGTCGCGGACCTTCTCCAGGAGTCCCATGGCGGCCTGCAACACGTAGTCGGTGGCCAACATGCAGTGGCGAAACTGCCCCCGCGAGCGCTCGATCCGCCGGGCCGCGCAGATCTCGTCGCGCCGGTTCAACAGGGGAATCTCGCCCATCTGCATCAGGTAGATCCGGACCGGATCGTCGATGTGGGCGTCGGCGCCGGTAGCGTGGAGTTCGCAGTCCCGCGGCAGGTCGTTCTCGTCCTCGGGGCCGGCGGCCTCGTCGTCGCCGATCGGCCCTGGGTGGTCCAGATCGGCCAACCGGTTGCGGAGGGGGGTTCCGTTCGCGGGGCGCTTCCCGTCCAAACGGGTCTTCCCGTTGCCTCGTGGGCCATTGGACTTCCGACTGACGTGACGGCTGGCGGAACGGTTGTTGACTCTAGGCAAGGCGGGGTCCTCAGTACGCGAGGGATGGAGTGATCGGCTCACTGGCCGACGGAACTGCTCTGCCGCTGCCAAAAAAGCACTTCCGGTGCCAAATCCATCCGGTCCCGCACCGCGGAGGCGTAAACCCTTCTCCACTGAAGAGTTAACGGAGCAGCGGGATTGCGTTTAGCCCTCCTTGCCAAGCCTGAATGCTGCTGTGGGGCACCAAACCGCCGCAAAACGATGCGTCCTGGAAACAGCGGCCTCAATACCCCGATGCCGGCAAACGCGCGAAGCACTCCCCCCTTTCTTCCATGTCTCCCAGCTAATGCAACTGTCAAAAACGGCGTTGTCGTCCTAAGAGCATTCAACATAACAACCTCCTCCAGCCTGTCAACTAGTCAAGAAAGGAAAGCGCGGAAGAATAAAGAGTGTCGGCAGGTTGACTATTGGTGGAAACGGGCACGAGGACCCCAGAAAACACCAACGCAGAGGGGTATTTGCCCCCCATTATGTCGGTCGCTTCTGGCCGGACCTGCCGCGGTACGCCACTTGTCTGCACGACTTCGCGCGGCTCGACGCAGTATCCCGCCTTAGTCTTTTCGCCGCCGCCAAGCCCCAATGCCTGGCCCCGCCGGCGCAGGCCGGGGCCCAGACGTTCCCAATCCCGCGCAATCGGGTACAATGAGCGGCTTGGCTGTTACGACGTGCCGTGGCCACTGGGCACCGAAGGCCTGTTGGGGCCTTCGGACGGGTTGCAGTGCCACGGCCTGGATCAATTCAGGTGCCCGGAACATGGCTGGCAAAGGAAAAAAGAAAAAGGCCGAGATCGTCTTTCTCGTTTGCGAAGAGACGGGGGACCACAACTACACGCTGCGCCGAAAGCCGGGCGGCGAGAAGTTGAAGCTCAAGAAGTATTGCCCCCGCCTCCGCAAGCACACGCTACACGCGGAAAAGAAGAAGTAGTCGCCTGGCAGGACATGGCCAAACGCTGGCGGATCCACGCGCACGATCCGGACCGGATTGCCGCGTTGCAGCAGGCCACCGGTCTTCCGGCCGTCGTGGCGCAGTTGCTGGTTTGCCGCGGCGTGCTCGATCCCGCTTGCGCCCGCCGGTTCCTCGATGCCCGGCTCTCCAGCTTGCACGACCCCGAGCGCCTCCCCGGCTGCCGGGAAGCCGCAAGGCACGTCCACGAGGCGGTCTGCGCCGCACGGCGGATCGTCGTCTACGGCGACTACGACGTGGACGGCATGACCGGCGCGGCGATTCTGCGACAATGCCTCAAGATGCTCGGCGCCAACGTCGGCTACTACATTCCAAGCCGCGCCGACGAGGGATACGGGCTCCACGGCGACGCAATCCGCCGGCTGGCTTCGGAAGGCGCCGGCCTGATCGTCACCGTGGACTGCGGCATTGGCAGCATCGAGGCGGCCAGGACCGCTCGCGAGTGCAACCTGGGGCTGGTCATCACCGATCACCACCAGCCGGGTCCTCAATTGCCCGAGGCGCTGGCCATCGTTCATCCGCGTCTGCCCGGCAGCGAGTATCCGTTTGCCGATCTGAGCGGTTCGGGGGTAGCGCTGAAGCTGGCCTGGGCGCTCTGCCAGCAGGCCAGCGGCGCCAGCAAGGTCGCCCCGGCGATGAAGGACTTCCTCGTCCAGGCGGTCGGGTTGGCGGCCCTGGGCACGGTGGCCGACGTGGTGCCGCTGGTGGACGAAAACCGCATTTTGGTGCGCCACGGGCTGACGAGTCTGAAGCGGCAACCGAGCCTCGGGCTGGCCGCTTTGCTGAAGGTCGCCGGGCTGGACGACAAGCCGCAGTTGGATGCCGAGGACATCGCGTTTACCCTGGCCCCGCGCTTGAATGCGGCCGGCAGGCTGGGCCAGGCCCAATTGGCCGTCGAGCTGCTGACAACGGACCGTCCGGAGCGGGCCGAAGAGTTGGCCCGATACGTGGACGGGCTGAACGCGACGCGTCAAACGCTCGAGCGGAGCATGTACCTGTCCGCCGTCCAACGGGCCAAGGCGGAGTTTGACCCGGAGCAGGACGACGCGCTGGTGTTGGCGCAGCACGGCTGGCACCCCGGCGTGCTGGGGATCGTCGCGGGGAGGCTGGCCGAGAAGTATCACCGTCCGGTGGTGCTGGTGGCTTGGGACCGGCTTGGGGTGAAACCGGGCGTCGGCTCGGCGCGGAGCGCGGCCGGCTTCAATCTCCACGCGGCCCTCCAGGCCTGCCGGCAGCACTTGCTGGGCTGTGGCGGACATGCGGCCGCGGCGGGGCTGACGATCGAGGAGTCCAAGTTTGCCGCGTTCCGGGCCGATTTCTGCGAGTATGCGGCCAGCCGGCTCGCGTCGGGGGAGCGCGCGGCCGAATTGTCGATCGACGCCGAAGCCCCCTTAAGCGCGTTCACCTTCCAAGTGGTCAACCAGATCGAGCTGTTGGCCCCGTTCGGTCACGGAAACGGCCGACCGCTGCTTTGTGCCAGCGGCGTCCGGCTGGTCGATCCGCCCAAGGCGCTCGGCTCCAGCGGACAGCACCTGGCAATGCGGCTTTCGCAGCACGAGGTGACGCTTCGGGCCGTGGCCTTCGGCAGCGGAGATCGGGCCGAAGAGCTCGCCAATCTGAGCGGTCCGCTGGACGTGGCCTTCCGGCCGGTGATCAACACCTTCCGCGGCCGGCGCAATGTGGAGCTCCATCTGGTGGATTGGCGTTCGGCAGTTGTCAGTTAACAGTTGTCAGTTGACAGTGTGAGCAACCTATCTGACAACTGTCAACTGTCAACTGTCAACTGCTCACCACGAAATTGACCATCCGTCCGGGAACGACGATCGCTTTGAGCACCGTCTTGCCCGCCAGCAGGCCCGCAATCTTGGGATGGGCCCGGGCAGTCTCCTCCAGGACGGTGCGATCGGCGCCGGCGGGCACCTGGATCACCGCCCGGAGCTTCCCGCCCACCTGCACCGGAATCTCGATCGTGTCCTCCCTGATGAGGGCCTCGTCAAACTGCGGCCAGGGCTCGTAGGCCAGCGTGCGGCCGTGCCCGAGGAGTTGCCACAACTCCTCCGCAATGTGCGGGGCATACGGCGAAAGCAGGAGAACCAGCCGCTCCATGACCGCCCTGGGACGCGACTCCTCCTTGAGAAAGAAGTTGATCGCCTCCATCATCCGGGCGATGGCGGTGTTCAACGAGAGTTGCCCGATGTCGCGGGTGACCGCCTGGATGGTCTTGTGGAGGATGCGGCTTTGTTCGCGAGTCGGCTCCACGTCCTGCACGGCCGGATTGAGCTGCATCGATTCCGCCCGCTCGTCCACGATCATGCGCCAGAAGCGGTCCAGGAAGCCGCGCACCCCGTTGACTCCCTCCATGCTCCAGGGCTTGACCGCCTCCAGCGGGCCCATGAACATCTCGAAGAGCCGCAGCGAATCGGCCCCGTAGTCCGCCACCACCTGGTCCGGGTTGATTACGTTGCCGCGGCTCTTGGACATCTTGTAGGCGTGCGCAGAAAGGACGAAACCCGTCCCTTTCAAGTACGGCTTTCCGCCGCGTATCTCGACGTTCTCGATCCGGACGTCCTCCGCAATCGTACCCTCCTCCATTTCCACTGCCTCATCAGCCGAAATGGGCTTGTCTTTCTCCAGCGTGTTGGGATCCATAGTCCAATGACGCCAAAATTCCGTCTCGCCCAAAATCATCCCCTGGTTCACCAGCTTCATAAAAGGCTCGGGCGTACACACGTAGCCGCGGTCGTAGAGCACCTTGTGCCAGAACCGGGCATAGAGCAGGTGCAGCACCGCATGTTCCGCCCCGCCCACGTAGAGATCGACCGGCATCCACGCCTTCTCGACCTGCGGGTCCACCAAGGCCCGATCGTTCGTCGGATCGAGGAACCGCAAATAGTACCAGCACGAGCCGGCCCACTGGGGCATGGTGTTCGTCTCGCGCTTGTAGCGCTTCCCGTCGAGCGTCACGTAGAGCCAGTCCGTGGGGGCCTTCTCCAGCGGCGGCTCCGGGGTGTCGTGCTGGGCGTCAAACTCCATTTTCTCGGGCAGATCGAGCGGCAACTCGTCGGGCGAGAGGGCCCGGACCTGGCCCGTCGGTTTGCCCGAGCCGTCCAGCTCGTGGAGGACCGGGAAGGGCTCGCCCCAGGAGTGCTGCCGGCTGAAGAGCCAGTCGCGGAGCCGATAAAGGACCGCTGAGCGGCCCAGCCCCTTGTTGGCCAGGTCATCGGTAATCTGCTCCTTGAACTCGGCGGTGGAAAGCCCCGTAAAGCGGCCGGAGTTGATGGCCGTCCCGTCGGCGATGAAAGCCGCGCGCCCCGCCAGAAGCTCTTCGCGAATCGGCCCGGCATCCTTGCCCGGGTCCACCACGGGCACGATCGGCAGGTCGTAAACCTTGGCAAACTCAAAATCGCGGGTGTCGTGGGCGGGCACGGCCATGATCGCCCCGGTGCCGTAGCTCGCAAGCACGTAGTCGGCAATCCAGATGGGAATTGCCTTGCCGTTGACCGGGTTGACCGCGTAAGAGCCGGTAAACACCCCGGTCTTCTCCTTAGCCAGGTCGGTGCGGTCCAGGTCGCTCTTGGCGGCGGCCTTGCGGCAATACGCTTCGACCGCCGCGGCATACTTCGGCTTGGACAGCCGATTGACAAACGGATGCTCGGGCGCCAGCACCATGTAGGTGGCGCCGAAGAGCGTGTCCGGCCGGGTCGTATAGACCCG
>CAYGZI010000397.1:0-5939 GCA_964354245.1 uncultured Planctomycetaceae bacterium | reverse complement strand
CTGACGCTCGAACCCTCCGTGGTCTACGAGGCGTGGTGCAGCCAGCGGCCCGGGGACATCATCGTCATGATCGAGGAGGTCCACGGCAAGCCTGTCAAAGCAGGCCAATCCTTCAGTGCTGCCCACGTCGTCGGCTACTTCGACACCATCGACGCCATGCACGCCGTGTACGACCGCTACAAGGGCCACACCGCGCTGAGCGTTGACGGATCGGGATGGCGCCTGGTAAAATAGTCGCCGGAAAAGGCCCTCGGCCAAATATAAGGACTCGCGGCGCCTTTGTCCGGTCTGGCGCCCGATGCGAAGGAGGCACGACCATGGCATCTGTGACGATTGCCGAGATCGATGAGCGATTGCGCCAATTGGCGCCCGAAAAACTGCCCGTGGTTTATGATTTCGTCTCGTACTTGCTGGATCGCGATGCGCCCCATCTCCTCGCAGCCGGCGACAGCGGCTCCCGCGCGACTATGTTGGCCTCCGAAGCCGTGCTTCGCCGCGATTGGGACCGCCCGGAGGAGGATACCGCATGGGCGCATTTGTAAAGGGCGACCTGTATCGCGCGGGGACGATAACCGCCGCCAAGATTCAGCAGGTTCGGGCGAAGCTCCTTCAGATTCTTGGCACGTGGGGCGGACTACTTTCCGCACGGCCGCGCGGAGGTGATAATGGTACCATGGCGCCAGCGCAGCGAGCCCGACCAACGGGGATTTGGCCACATGGGCGTGGCACTCCATGCGATCGGGCGACCGTGAACGCTGCTCGCCGGCTTGCTTCGCGTGAGTGACAAACACTGAACGGAGGACGCCTGATGTCGTTTCAAGCCCTTTGCGACCAATTGCCGGACTGTCCTGGGCGCGGTGTTCTCCCGATCACCGACAACCCAGGCGGCTTCGCCTATGTTCAGCGCGGCCTTCCGGAGTTCGTCGGCCCCGACCTGGCTGCAAGTGAACAAATCGATCGGCCGGCCATCCTGATCATCTCCGCAGCCGGGGCGATGGGCAAATCCACACTCGCACGCGAGATTGCTGCGCGCAAGCACGCGCCTGTCTGGGATCTTGCGCAGGCAGCGCCCGTCGGAGGCAACTCATTCCGTGGTCAACTCGTTGAATCCTTCGACTACACGGTTGCCGCCAATGCCGAGAAGTTGCTGTCAGGCGGGGACCTGTTCGTGATCATAGACGCTCTCGACGAGGCTCGTGTCAAAGTCAACGAAGCGGGGTACGAAGCGTTCATTGGGAGCATCGCGCGGATGGCTGCTCGATGGTCTGGTACCGCTTTCGTCTTGCTCGGCCGCACACAGACAGCGGAAACGACGTGGCTGCTACTCGCAGACGCTGGCGTACGAGTGTCGCTTTTGGCTATTCAGGCTTTCACGCGCGTACAGGCCGAGCAGTACATTGAGCTGCGCATTAGGCATTTCGACAGCGCTGCGGCGAAACGCATTCAGGATCATCGGGGGCCCTTTGTGCAGGCCAGGGATCTTATTTTCAGGCACCTGGAGAAGGCTGTCGCGGGCGCGGATGGGACGGCCGTTGAAAGTGCAACTCGTGAGTTCCTCGGATATGCGCCTGTTCTTGAAACGATCGCGGTCCTTTTGGCGACAGAAACGAATTACGCAGACTTCATTGCGAACCTAGACGCGTGCATCAATCTGCACGCCACGAAAGAGGTTGATCGTCCGCTCGCCGTTCTGCAACATGTTGTCGACAGACTGCTCGAAAGGGAGCAGAGTGAGAAGCTCGTTCACAACATCAGGCCCGCGTTGGAAGGCGTTGCCGCTGAGCACGGATGGGACTCCTGGGACAGTCTGTATTCTCCGCATGAACAACGGTTGCGGCTGCTCGGGTGTGTCCTCGGTCGTGAGTTCAATCCGGCGCCGCACCTTCCGCCCGCGGTGCGCGCGAAGTACGAAGAGCAACTGAAAGCTTGGCTGCCGGAGCACCCGTTCTTGCGTGAGGGAGTTCAGCCAGCCAACATAGTCTTCGAGTCGTACCTTTTCGCGGCAGCACTGAGGGAATACCTTACGGATATGGGTCGGGTCGTTGAGAACCGCATCGGCGCAGCGGACTATAAGGCGTCTCGTCTCTTGGCCGACTTCTACATGTTACTCGGCGAGCAGAGCGGTTCCGGCGCGATCCCCGCCAAACACATCGGGCTTCTGTACGACTCCCTGGTTGCAGGCGAGACTGACAAACTGCGAGTTCGGCTTTCAGTGGAAATCGGGGACCCTGACGAAGCCGATGTTGAAGACGCTGATGACGAAGGTGAGTTTGAACTGGTGTACTCGGCACCAGATGCTATTGACGGGGAGGAGACGGAGACGCGCAGTTTTGCGGTGGTGGAAACGCAGGGTGTAATAGCTTTCCGGAGGCAGCTTAAGGACGCTACGCTGGCGATTAACGGGGCTGTCTGGCTGGGGGGTCATCTTGACGATTTTGAAATCGGGCCCTCTGTGTACCTTCGTTGCAGTAAACTGGAGATACGATCAATAGGTTTTGTGGTACGGTCGGGGAAGGGGAAGAGCGGGGATACCGAGGCCGTCGTTTTGGAAGCAACGACGTGTGAATCCGCAGTTACCCGCCGGCCGCAGGTTCGCGGGAAACTCGACGTGTCGTGGCCCAATGCTGATGCGTATCCGTGGACAGATTACGCCAATAACTCTGGCGGCATTGACAGCGACGACGTGGGGATGCATTCCGTTTATCGGCGTTTTCGGCGCATCGTTACGAGTCTTCGATCACACAGCAGGGGAGGCCTTGCCCGCGTCAAGGATAAGGTCGAGCACAGAAGGATCCTGAAGGGTGAGCCAGGGCGGGCCCTGCTGGACAGGCTTCTAGCTGATGGCATCATGGTCCTGAAAGGGAGGTTCTACCACTGGTGCCCGGAGCGCGCCGATCAACTCCTTAAGGTGTCCTGGGATGACCTGCGGCATCGCAAGGCGAGCCCCGAACTGAATGCGTATCTCGAGGATTTCCTCAAAAAGCACCGCGGCCTGTTTTAGGTCTGCAGCCATGATTCAGCCGGCCAGTTCTGCCGCGTCCGCGATTGGCGCGTGAGTGCCCTTTGCTTTCACCCCCCAACACCGCTAGAATAGGGGGACGGATTAGCTTTAGGAGCAATCGATCATGGCCACATTGACCGACATTGGAACGCTCATCGCGCAGACTCCGGGCATCTGCGGCGGGCGCCCCCGGATTGCCGGGACCGGGGTCTCCATCCGACGCATTGCCGGCTGGTACAAGCTGGGGCTGACTCCCGAGGAGATCGCCACCCAGATACCTCATCTTACTCTGGCCCAGGTCCATGCGGCGCTGGCTTACTACCACGCGAACCGCGATGAAATGGAGGCGGAGATGGCAGCGGAAGAGACCGAGGCCGATCGGCTGGAGCGCGAGCATCGCGAGTCCAGGCAGAAAGCATGACCATCCGACTGTACTGCGATGAAGATTCGATGCGTCACGCGCTGGTTGTGGCGTTGCGCAAGCGCGGAGTGGACATTCTGACCGCACTCGAAGCTGAGACGACCGAGGAAACGGACGAGCGACAATTGGCGTTTGCCGCGGCGCAGGGGAGGGCCGTCTATTCCTTCAACGTGGGCGATTTCTGCCGCCTTCACTCTCAGTGGCCAGTTTGTGCAAGCGGAGCACCGATCTTGTCTTGAGCATCGTCGAGGCGTGTTGCGCCGTTACCGGATCGAGAACAATATCCGTGGGCTCGCCAAGTGGATTTCGTCACGGTTCATTCTGCGGCGCTCCGTCGGACAGCGTGTAGATGTCCTGCCGAGCGTCGCTCAACTCGTCCGCCCACTCGCGCGCCACGCCCGGCATCCATGCCTCTCCCGCATCATCCTCGTCGGAACGGCGTACAATCAAGACCGTGACTGGCCCCGGGGGGACCGAGTCCGGCACTACAGCGGAAAGCCGGTGCTGGCCGTCCACATGGCCGCTGATTCGCACCGCATTCATGGTATCACCTCGCGAGTTCCAGTGTTCTCTGGGAGCACGCGCCGAGAATCGCGCAACGAACTGCTATTATAGCAGCCTCGCCCAAACTCGTCGAGATGCAGGGGTGCCCTTCGATTCAGCCGCCATCGGGCGCGGCCGCTCTTGCACGCCCGGAGCGTTTCGATCATCATGCGGACTCCCGAGAAAGCACCGTCTGAACCAAGGAGCATCCGTCATGCGACTGGCCTCAAGGCTTTCCCTGGTTGCCTGGTTATGCGCAGCCTGCCCGCTGGCCGCTGCCGCTGCCGCTGAGGAAAATCCGCCCGTCGTGGAGCTTTGGCCGGGCGCGGCTCCGGATGAGACCGGCAACATGGGCGCGGAAAGGTCGCTCATGTCGCCGAAGCTGGACCGCAAGCAGGTCGAGGTCACGGAGCCGACCAGGATGGTGACCAACGTGAGCAGACCGACCCTCACGATCTATCGGCCGGCCAAGGACAAGGACACCGGGACCGCGGTGCTCGTCTGTCCCGGGGGCGGCTATTGGAACCTCTACTGGGAGCTCGAAGGCGAGGAGGTCGCCCGCTGGCTGAATTCGCTGGGCGCGACCGGCATGATCCTCAAGTACCGCGTGCCGCGCCGGGCCGATGACACCCGGGGCGAGCCGGCCCGGCGACCGCTCCAGGATGCCCAACGGGCCGTGAGCCTGGTGCGGAGCAAGGCCGCGGAATGGGGAATCAACCCGAAGCAAATCGGCATGGCCGGCTTCTCGGCGGGCGGCCACCTGGCCATCGCGACGGCGACGGGCTTCGAGAAGCGGACCTACAAACCAATCGACGCAATCGACAAGATTAGCTGCCGGCCGGACTTCGCCATTCTGGCCTACTCGGGCTACCTGAAGGCCAAGGAGAAGGATGAGCTGGCCCCCGGCCTCCGCATCCCGGCCGACACGCCGCCCATCTTTCTCGTGCATGGCAGTGCCGACATCATCAGCGACCCCGCTCACAGCGTGGTCATGTACCTGGCCCTAAAACGGGCCGGCGTCCCGGCGGAGTTGCACATTTATGCCACGGCCGCCCACGACTTCGGCGTCCGCCCCAGCGACCATCCCTGCTCGACCTGGACGCAGTCTTGTGCCACTTGGCTGCGGCATCAAGGATTTCTCAAGCCGGGCAAGCGGCCGTAGCTTTCCCGACCACCGAGCGGAGCAAGAGGACCTCGCGATACTCGGACGTGGCACACGCCGGGGCCCCGCCGCGGCGGGCATCGCTCTTGCCGCCCGCAAGAACAAAGACCGCCGCGAGAGGCGCTCCGTCTCGCGCGGAGCGTTGCCGCGATGGCTACTCGTCGATCCAAACGCCCGTCATGGTCAGGACGTAGTCATACGGGGTGAGCACGTGCTTCTTGTTCGTGCCCCCCTGGAGCCCGTCCACGTTCACGTGGTCGTTCACGTTGCTGTCGAACCCGTACACCCTGTAGTAGAAGCTGGCCGGCGTCACCAGGTCGCCGGTGTTGAAGTCCTCGATCCCGTCCGTCAGGACCGCGGCGGCCGCCTTCGCCCAGAAGTGGTCGGTGGCGGCCGTGCCGTCGTACAGGTTGGCCGTGTCGTTGCCGGTCAGGAGGTTCGCATACACCTCCTCGAACTGATAGACCTCCAGGAAATACCCGGTCCCCGTCAACCTGCCCATCCCGGGGTAGACCGTGCGCGGCTTGCCGTAGCCGAGGAAGGTGTCCGCGCCGGTCGAGCCGGTCAGATACGCCTTGTCGTAGCCGCCGACTTGGGAGTACGCCCGCACCGCGTCCCACCTGAGGGTCGGATCGACCAGGTCCGTCGTGGCAATATAGAGGATGTTCGAGCCGGCCGGCCCCGTCAGCCGCGCGTCCGTGGGCGACACCGTCAAGACGTCGTCGCCCGCCGAGTCGAAGAACGCCACCTGGTCGTAGCCGGCCTCCGGGTACCCGGTGATCTTCTTGAAGTTCTGGGCGTAGATGAAGTAG
>CAYGZI010000396.1:0-5940 GCA_964354245.1 uncultured Planctomycetaceae bacterium | reverse complement strand
TCCAGGAGGTCGCCCGCCTGCAAAAGTCCGACTCCAGCGTCGGCGAGCAGATGCGCATGAGCCTCCTGGTCGCCGCCTGCCGCGAGCTGGCCATGGCCGCCGATCAGGCCATGTCCGTCGATACCGTGGACGTCGAATACACCTGGACCCAGAAACGCGACATGCTCCTGCGCATCAGCCAGGAGGTGCTCAGCGGGCTGCCGCTGCTGCTGCCCGGGCCGTGGGAGCACGACGTGCTATTGCAGCGGATCGGATTCCAGTTTCAGCAGCACCGCTGGCCCATGGAGCCGCTCAAGAAGGAGGGCCCGCCCAAGAAGGAGGGATCCAGGCGCCTGGTCGGTCCGGAAGAGAAGTCCCTGGCCACGACGTCGGTCTGGACGATCCTGGGAATCGGTGTCTTGTTGCTCGCCTTGACGGTGCTCATCGTTTATGGCGCGATGAAGCTGTTTTCCACCGGCGGGGGCCCGGCCAAGGAGCCGAAGGGCCGCCCCAAGCGCGGCGGCGTAGAAAGGCAGAAGAACCCGGCCCCCGATTCCACCAGCACCAGGAGGACAGGCATTCTTGCCTGTCTCCAGTCTCCGGCCTCCGGCCTCCAGTCTCCGGCCTCCGGTCTCCAGTCTCCAGACTCCGGTCTCCAGTCTCCTCTCACCGCGGCCATTATCGACGGCGTCCCCGGGCTCGGCCGGCCATGGCGCGCCCGACTGAGGAAAATAGGGACTAGGGATTGGGGATTCGAGATTTGAGATTTGAGATTTGAGATCGGCCACGTTTAGCCGCCGCGCTTGCGCGGCGCGTCGAGTCGCGGTAAAGTCCAAGCAAGACCGCGCAAACGAAAGACTTCGGAAGTCTGTTTGCCTTCGCGCCCCGTGCCCAAGCTCTGCTTGGGCACGCACTTCCGTTACTGCCGGAACGAGGCCTCGTCCAGGGTGCCGTACACTCCGGCGCCGTTGCCGTCCGGCGTCATCAGGTGGCGGAACACCGGGTAGTCGATGTCGGTCCGCATCTGTTGCTGGTGGCCGTCGCAGAACGAGCTGATGAACACGCCGCCGTGGCGCGAAGCCGGGCGGGCCACCACGCGGTTGGGCAGCGGAGGCGGATCATTGGCGCAGGCCCCGGGATTCAAGCACGAGGTCCTCTCCGTTCCATCCACCGGCGGTAACGCATTCGGGATCCTGCCGTCCCAGATCATGCCCACGTCCTCCTCCAGGATCTGTCGCCGCTTTCCGCTCCCGTCGAGCGGAATATACAACGTGCCGTGGAGATTCTCGGCCAACAGGAGGGTGTTCTGAGTGCCGTCCTTCTGGCTGATGTAGTCGAGGGTGGTCTTCTGAGGGACGGGGATCCCCGACTGCTGGTCGAAGAAGATGCCGCTTTTGGGCCCGTCCCAGACCTCCCTGGGATCGGTGGGGGCACTGTTCACAAAGTATGCGTCCGCCAGCGTAGTGCGCGTGAGGTCTTTGATCCCGCAATTGACAACGTATCCCAGCGGGGTGGAACCGGGGCTCGTCTCCGTAGCGCGGGTGGTTCCCTCGGGTGGATTGCTGGGACAGATCAAGGATGGGA
Organism: uncultured Planctomycetaceae bacterium; assembly: GCA_964354245.1. Lineage (GTDB taxonomy): Bacteria > Planctomycetota > Planctomycetia > Pirellulales > Thermoguttaceae > CAYGZI01. Next base: position 4,377 of record CAYGZI010000396.1, on the reverse strand, counting down.
GGTAAGTGTGCAGGAGGTAACGCGACTCCTTCGCCTCTAGGTTCGCGTCGCTCCACTTGTTCCACAGATCGCTGCGGTCCATGTGCGGCAGGATCAAGACAACCCAACTGACGTCGATCATCTTTGGCCCGTCAACCGGGACCCCGGCGGCAAAGGCGATCTTCTTGGCAAAGCCGGGAAACCCTTGGCCGCGGGCCTCGAAGTTCAGGATGGCGACGGTGAGCTGCTTGGCATTGTTCATGCACTGTCCGCGGCGGGCGGCTTCGCGCGCCGCGTTGACGGCCGGCAGCAGCATCGCCATCAGCATTCCGATGATGGTGATCACCACCAGCAGTTCCACCAGGGTAAAAGCTCTTCGTTTCCGGTAGTCCATGTGCAACTCCTCCCTCGGCACTCGATACGCTGCCCTAGGACGTGGGCAGACGGCCCACAAGCTGACCCCACCCTGTCTCTATTGTCACAGAAACGCCCAAGAAAATCCAGTGGCTCCGGGAGAAAAGCTGCCGCGGGTGGGCCGTTAGGGTGCGATGTACCCCTCTGTGGAAGGATAAGGCTGGAGGCTGGAGACCGGAGGCTGGAGGAAAGGGGGCGGTCTCCAGCCTCAAGCCTCCAGCCTCTAGTCTACCCCTGGAGTTTCTCCCCGTTTTGTGGAACAATAGGAGACTGAGGGCAAGCCAGAAGAAGGGTTCCCGCTATGGCCCAGAAGAACCGTTCGGCGTTCACCCTGGTGGAGTTGCTGGTGGTGATCGTGATCATCGGCATGTTGGCCGCGCTATTGCTCCAGGCGGTGATCGGGGCGCGAGAGTCCGCCCGCCGGACCCAGTGCCTCAACTACCAGAAGGAACTCGCCAACGCGGTCCTCCAGTACGAGCAGGCCAAGAAACAATTGCCCGGGTACGTGAATGCGAATTTGGCCATTCCGACCCTCCCGGGCGACCTCCAGAACCCTTGGGATGATGTCACACCGCGGCGGCGTCCGGGGCTCAGTTGGGCGATCATGGTTCTGCCGTACCTCGGACGCGACGACCTCTTCACTTATTGGCGCACGTGTTACCAGAACCCACAGATTGCACCTGCCCCCACTCAAGGGATTTCCGTGCTGGACGCCTATAACAAGTACCCGCCCAACCTCGGCCAGTTTGTCTGCCCGAGCGACCAGCGGCCCCAAGCCCTCCCGCTCAGTTACGTGGTCAACTGCGGACTGCCGGACGCCTATCCCAGCGGCGTGACCGGAGTCCCGGATACCCTGGCCTATGGCCTGTTCCAGGACCTCTACTGCCGACGCGATCTGGCGGTCAGGTCAGCAGACATCCCGGACGGGGCCTCGGAGACCCTGATGCTCTCCGAGAACCGTCAAGCGACCGTGGTGCATCACGATCCGGCGTTGGGGGTGCTCCACGCGACCGAGGCAGACGTAGGGATGGTCTGGTGGCCCGCCTCCCCTCCCGCCCCCACACCGCCTCCGGCCACCGCCGCAGTAAATCAAGGTAAAGACGATCCGCTCAGCGACATCAATCATGCCCGCCCGTCCAGCAACCATCCCGGCGGGGCGGTGGCGGCGTTCTGCGACGGCAGCGCGAGGTTCATCAGCCAGGACATCTCCTACCGCGAGTTTCAGCAGATGATGTGTCCCAACGACAATGCCGCGTCGGCGCTGTTCGTGCCGCCCTGAGATGTGTCGCGCCGCGGCCAAAGTAGCGGCGGCGCTCCGTGACGCGCTCCTCGGAGAATCACGAAAACCCGAAAGGGCGAAAGCACGAAACCAGGGGGAGAATGAAGAGACGGATCGTCGGCACGCCCCCACCGCGGCGCGCGCTCTTTCACCCTTTCGCCCTTTCGTGTTTTCGTGATCTTCCCCGTCTCCCCGCCAGCTACGGGCCCGGCGAGGGACTCGGCGCTGCCGGCGGAGTCGCCGGCGGTGCAACCGGCGGCGGGTAGGGCCCAGAGCCCCAAGGACCCCAGGTCCCGTAGTACCGGCCCAGACCGTAGGGGTTCATCCAAGAGTCGAACGGCATGGTCCACGGCCCCTGCGGATTGCCCCACGGCCCGAAGGGCGTTGCCCCGGCCCGATACGGATAGAGCCACTCGCCGTACGGGCGGATGAACTCTCCCTGGCCCCACGTCTCGACGATGTGCAAGTGGTCGGAGCTTTCGCCGTACAGGCGCGAAGTGCGGCTGTGGCGGTAGGCGCTCTGCTGATACGTGGGGTCCTCGCGCACGTATGCGGGGGCGGGCTTGGCGAACTGACTGACGCGATCGCCCGAGGCCGGATCGTGGGTGTAGTAGGAGGGCCGGAAGACCCAGCTTTTTTCCGCGGCCGGCGCGATCTTAGCGACCGCGGCCAGCGCGACGAGCAGAACAAGGTGCCGTCTCATAAGATGTCAAACCTGGTGCAAACTTGCCTACTGGGGATGCTCGACCAGCAGCTCTCCCTTCTGCGGATCGTAGACGTAACGCTCCTCGGGATTCAGCCTCGGCAACCGGACGCCGTACTCCTTCATCAACTTGTCAAACTCCGCCTGGTCTTTCGGGAGGCGTTCATTGAGCGCCTTGAAATCGTTCATCGCCTTGTCGACCATGAGGAACGCGATGCGCTCGCGGGCGTGGAAGTAGGTGGCCACCGGCGTGGTGATCAGTCCCCCGCCATAGCCGCGCCCTTGGACGCCCACGCCCGGCTGGGCCTTCTCGTAGTAGGCCGGCGGCTTCGGAGGGGCGACCGGCTGCTGCTGCGGCGGGCTTGGGGCAGGGCCCCCGCCCATCATGTCCAGCGGCGCCAGTCCTATGGCATTCCCCGCCGCCCTCATGCCTCCGGTCAGCCCGGATTGTCCCTCCGCCGGCGAGGAGATGCCACGGTTCGACGCCGGGGCCGGGGGGGCCTTCTGGGCCGTTGTCTTCGGGGCCGGCGGGACCGCAGCCGGCTGGTCTCCGCAACCGGCCACAATCGAGCAGAGGAGCGATAGTGCTGCGATGGTTGTCCTCATGGCCCACCTCCTGGGTTTCATTCCTTCTGTGGCGCGACCGCCGGTCGCGGCTTTGTGCTTGGCGCGACCACCGGTCGCGGCTTTGTGCTTGGCGCGACCGCCGGTCGCGGCTTTGTGCCGGGCGACCCGGTTAGTCGCCGACGATTTTCAGTGTCTTGGTGGCGGTCTTCACGACCGGCCGGCGGACCGCGTGCTGTGGGGGCTCTTCCACGCCCCGCTGAGCGCCGTCCAAGCGAAACTGCCACTGCTGCATTTCCGCCAGCGCCGCCTTCCTCGTCAAGTTATAGTCCAGGGGCGTGACGGTCACGCACCCTTCGGCCAGGGCCGTCAAGTCGGTCTCCTGGCGGCTCCGGGGCGGCGGGGGCTCGCCAGTGGCCCAGTAGTATGCCCGGCCCCACGGGTCGATCCGCCGCTCGAACCGCTCCCCGTAATGGACCACGTCCATGGGCACGGTCTTCACCCGCGGCGTGCCGGTCAGGGCGGCCGTGGGGATGTTGACGTTATAGAGCTGCGGCTCGGGCCGCTTTTGCTCCAGGATTTGCCGGATGATCTCTCGCGCCAGTTGGGCGGCATGGCCGTATCGGGGGTGCTCGTCGAATTGGAGCGAGACGGCCACGCTGGTGATCCCAAAAAACGCCCCCTCGATCGCCGCCGCCACGGTCCCCGAATACAAAACGTTGATGCCCGCGTTCAGCCCGCCGTTGATCCCGCTGACGACCAGGTCGGGCCGCCCGGGGCACAACTCCGCAATGCCGATCCTCACGCAGTCGGCCGGGCTGCCTTCGACCATCCATCCCCAAGGCCGGTCGCCGTCGAAGACCTCGTTGACCACGAGCGGTTTCAAGTACGTTATCGAGTGGCCCACGCCACTCTGCTCGGTAGCCGGAGCGACGACGGACACGTCTCCCAGCCGGCTCAACTCGCGCTGAATGGCGCCCAGGCCGGGAGCATAAACCCCGTCGTCGTTGGTCAGTAAGATAAGCACCCGAAGGGATTCTTCCTCAGTCCATCTGGAAAAGCCCTGCCCAAAAACCGTCCTTGGGCCTTCACTTCACTATAACCACGCGGGGGCTGCGGTTCAATTGCCGGGCGACCCCCCCCTGTGGATGGCTTGCTGCGAGCGTCGTCACCCTCGGGGCCCGCCTGGCAGCCGGCCTTCGGCTTTCAGCGGTCAGCATTCCGCGGCCAAATGTCAGTGATTCGATTCTTCTTCAACGGGGGGGCGCCGACCAATTGCTTCCGCTCGTAAATCGATCTCGCCAGTCGATCCAGGTGCCGGCGAGTACGGGTGCCGGGTGGCCCTGGGCGGTTGCCCGCCCAGGGCTCCCATAGATCCGTACGTGCACACATTAGAGCATACGGTTCCTCGGGTCATGGATTCGCTACCTGACGTACA
>CAYGZI010000395.1:0-5948 GCA_964354245.1 uncultured Planctomycetaceae bacterium | reverse complement strand
TTGAGCCTGATGCCAGATCGCCCCGTCCCGCGAGTTGCGGATGTAAGCGCCGCTGTTGTAGCCGGTCTTCCCCTCCACAGGCACGTAACGGAATTCAAAGTGGAAAACCGCGTCGCCGAACTCTTTGTCGAACAGCAGCATATCGTGGCCGCCGTCGCCGTCGCAGACGAGCGTCTTCCTGTCGGGCTCCGCGTGCCACTGTTGGCGGCCCAGTTTGCCGGTGGGCGGCACGGCCACGCGATACCAGCCCTTAAGGTCGACCGGAGGCAAAATATCCACCCAACCCCGTCGATCGGCCTCCAGAGCGCTCGTGCTTTCGGCCCCAAGGGCGGCCTGGCTTTGGCAGCCAAAAGGCGACGCGAGGGCCAGCATCATAAGGCCGGCGGTCGCGTGGAGGGCGCGGCGTCGCAGGTTCAAAGTCGTTCGTCTTGCGGAGGACATCAGTCGATTCAGCATCCAAGGGGCTCCGTGAGAAGAGATCTTGACGGGCATTTCCCAGTGACACCGAGCCTGTAACCGATCCAGGCTCACACGGGCATCCATTTTACCAAGGCGTGCCCCGCGCGGAACATGGGCGCGGACGCGCGGATAATCGCCCCTTCATCGACTATCAACCTACCGGCTTTGCGCGGGGAGTCAAGGAGAGGGGCCGTCGCCGTAAGTGGTGGTCAACGGGAGGGGACGAAAAAGGAGAAGTTGCCGTCATCGGAAACCGCGTCCGAAGTCGTTGGCCGGCAATGGGTTAAAGGCGAGAACGCCGCCTGCCATTTGGCCACAACTCTTGTGAGGGGTGCTGACTGAGAGACATTCTGCCAGCCGTAAGTCCAAGCCTCTAGGCAGGTTAGTGGCCGGGCCTTGGAGAGGCAAGAGAAGGCCCGATCACCGGGGTTGCACAAAAGTAGGCAGGCGGCAAGCTTGGACGTCCTCAAGGCCCTAGGGCCGTTCCGCGAGGTATTCGGCCAAGGCATCCTTCCACGAAGGCATCGCCGCGCATCCGGCCAGCGCGTGGTACTTGCCGGTGTCCAGGACGCTGTACGCGGGGCGCGGGGCAAGGGCCCCGTACTCGGCCGTGGCGATCGGATCTACGTGTACGGCTGATCCCGCGCGACGGTAGAGTTCCTTGGCAAACTCGTACCAGGTCGTTTCGCCGGTATTCACTACGTGATACGTCCCGTAGGCCGCCGTGCCGGCCAGGAAGCGGATCGCCCGGGCCACGTGCGGCACGTAGCTCGGCGTACATCGCTGGTCGTTGACCACCCGCAGCGGGCGCCCCGCAGCGGCCAGGCGCAATATCGTCTCGACGAAGTTGCCGGCGGAGCGCGGGCCAAGCCGTCCGTAGAGCCCGCAGGTGCGGACGATGAAGTGCTTGGGCCACTGGGCGACGAGGCGCTCGGCCTCCAGTTTGGACTGGCCGTAGACGCTCAAGGGGCCGGGCTGGTCGGTCTCGCGATAGGGCGTGGCTCGGCCCGCATCGCGGCCGAAGACGTAATCGGTGCTGATCTGCACGAGGGTGCAATCCAACCGGCGGCAGGCCTCGACGAGGTGACTGACGCCGTCGACGTTGACGCGCCGGCAGAGTGCCGGCTCTTGCTCGGCCTTGTCTACCAGGGTGAAGGCGGCGGTATTGACGACCACCTCCGGGCGGATCTCCATCATCGTCGAAACGACGCGATCGCGGTCGGTGAGGTCGAACTCGGGCAAATCGAGGCCAACGACCGGGGCGACGGGTGGCATGGTGTCGCTTCCGTCGCCATGCGGCCGACGAGACATGCCCACGCTTGGCGAGTGCATGCCACCCATTGCGGACTGCCGGCAGAGTTCCGCCCCCAACTGACCTTGCGAGCCGGTGACCGCAATTCTCATGCTTGCCGCCGTGGGGATAGCATTGGCGATAGTTGTTCCCAAGCGGAGCTTGGGAACCAGTACATGAAGCGGAGCTTGGGAACCAGCAAGTTATCGGATTGGTCGTTGGCCCTCGGTCACTGGATCGCAAACGGGCTCCCCGGCCGGTCTTCGTGTCTGATTTCGTCCACCGGGCCCTTCTTGCCCAGGCCCGCGTAGAGTCGGCTCGGGCAGTTCAACACCAGCCCGGGCACTGGGCTGATGTTCTTGTAGGCGTGGACCACGCCGGGCGGGACGATCACGACCTGCGGGTTGGATTGGCCGGCGACGAGCGTCATCTTGTGGCCGAAGGTCGGCTCGTGCAGCCGGGCATCCCACAAGTAGACCCGGAAATCGCCGGGGCCGAAGAAGGCGAAGCAGTCGGTCTGCTCGCGGTGCTCGTGGGGGCCTCGGGCAACGCCGGGGAGCGTCTGGCTCACATAGGCCATGACGGGGCGCTGGGCCGGCTCAAGTTGGTCGTCGCGGTACAGCTCAATGAGCCATCCGCGGTCGTCCTCGTGCCGGACGAGCGGCCGAATGACGACCCCGTTGATCGGGCCGTTCTGGAAAATCATCTCGCCGGATGCCATCATGCTACCGCGTAACTGAATGTCGAATGTCGAAAGACAAATGACGAAGGAATGACGAAGCACCAAGCCCGAAAGAATGTAGCCTGCGCCGCGATTCGTGCTTTGTTATTCGACCTTCCTTCGTCATTCGTCAATCGACATTAGTCATTTCACCCTACAGCACCAGCGTCAGCTTCAGCGACCCGACCGCGTTCTCCGGATAGGCGTACATCTCGAACGCCTCGGCCGCCCGCTCCCAGGGCATGCGCGGCGAGACCATCGCGGCCAGGTCCACGCGGCCTTGGACGATCATGTCCACGGCGTTCTGGAAATACTCCATGCAGAGCGGGCCCATCGAGGTGATGATCTCGGTTTCGGTCGTCATGGTGTGAAACCAGGGAAACTCTTGCACGTCGTGGTGCGGCACGCCGAACACGAGAAGCCGCCCAAACCTCCGCGGCAAATGGGCAGCCGCGACGAGCGCATCCGGCTTGCCCACCGCCTCGACGCAGAAATCGACCATCGCCCCGCCGGTCAGCTCCTTGACCGCCTCGACCGGGTCGGCTTGCGAGGCGTCGATCACGTCGGTGGCCCCGAACCGCTTGGACCACTCCAGGCGCCAGGCGATCTTGTCGATGGCGATCACCCGGCTTGCGCCCATGCGGCCGAGCAGGTGCGTGAAGATCAGGCCCATCGGCCCCTGGCCGACCACGGCGCATCGCTGGCGGACGACGTTGCCCGTCCGGGCGAGGGCCCGCAGCACGGTGGCCAGCGGCTGGGCGACGATCAGGGCGGCGGGGTCGGGCGCACTCGGCGGCAGGCGAGCCAGGCCGGCCGGCTTCGAGACGATGATCTCGACAAAGCCGTTGTAGTCGTCGGGATGGGCCAGCACGAGCGTGCCCGGCTTCCACTCCGGCACGCGCGACTGGACGATCGTGCCGATGTTCTCGTGTCCGAGCCACCCCAAGGGCGGCGGCCAAGGACCTTTGGCCCAGCGCCCGTCGCCGGTGTACGGGCCCATGTTCGTGCCGCAGAGGGCGATGTATTTGCACTGGACGAGGACCTCGCCGTCGCGAGGCGCCGGTCTTGGGGCGTCGTCCACGAGGCGGATCTTTCGCGGAGCTTCAAACAGGATGGCTCTCATCGGGGGCGTTGGCTGGCGGGCGGTCTATGTTCGCTAGACGTGGTAAAGCTCCGCGACGAGGCCCCGGCGGTCAACAGCCGCATGTCCGGGGACAGCCGAGAAGCAACGAAGTTCTTGCGCACGACCATATTACAGCGGTCCACCGGCCTCTGCAAGGGTCCTATTGCAGGCGTTTCTCAATCGCCTTCGCCGGGAGTCGCAAAGCCGCGACCGGCGCCGACGAGTTGTTGCTGGGCAACGCCTTGTCAGCCGTGAATCCCGACTATAGTATAGCGAAGAGAAGGAGCCGGTCGATGCTATGGCTTCTTGCCGTACCGACGTGAGCACGCCGCGAACCGGGTGAAAGGCCCCCGATGGGAGGAAACGGCCAATGACCGAAGATGAACTGCTCGATCGCGTCACGGTGGATCCTGCGATCTTCGGCGGCAAGCCGATCATTCGCGGAATGCGGATCGCTGTCGAACACGTACTCGGGATGCTGGCGGCCGGAGAGACGCCCGAACGGCTGCTCCAAGAGTATCCGTTTCTGGAGGCGGCCGACATCCAGGCGTGCCTGGCATACGCGCATCGGTCGCTGTCGGGTGAGCAGGTGCAGGAGCGGATCGCGAAGGCGGGCACGCGATGAAGTTCATCGTCCGGCTTGTGGAGTTGACTGTTGATCAACAGGTCAGCGGCATGGTGGACCTGCTGGAGCATCACGCGGCCGAGTTAACGGGACCAGTCATCGTCACGGTCACGCGCGGCCGGATCCGGATTCGACGATAGACGGCCCGGAAAGGCCGGCAAAGCCGGCCCTACGGCTTCCCAGTGCCGCCCATCACGGCGCGCATGGCGGGATTTGTGCCCCAGTCCTGGAACCGCGGATCGGTCTTCCACTGGCGATAGTGGTCTTCCACCGCGGAGGCCAAGTCGCGGGCGGCGATCACCTGCCCGCCTTTCATCAGCCGGATGCGGCCGGCCACGCTGCCGGTTTTGGAGAAGGCGGCGTACACCTCGATCCCGTCGGCAACAAACCGGACGCCAATCTGGTCCGGCTCCTCGATCGTCTCTACCGGGAACATCTCCCGCACGCGGTCCTCGGTGGCCCATAAGACGTGAAGGAACAGGTCGCTCTCGGACTTGACCTGGGGCTCGACCTCCACGCGCCACCAGCCCAGCCCGATCTGCTCCTGGTACTGCCTGGTTCCGACCTCCCGCCACCAGAGCGGGTACATATCGTAGTTCTCGCCATTGACCTCGAACTGATGGCCCGGGCCGCCGAGCACGCGGATGGCCGCCTTGCGCGGAAGCACGGTTTTCGAGAAGAGCACGCTCCCTCCGTGGGCCGAGCGGAGGGTGTCGCCAGCGGCGAGGAAATGCCCCTGGGGACTGGTCCATTTTTCGGCCGACTGACGTCCACCGGCGTCTGGATCTTCCCCGAAAACATGGACCTGTCCCCTTCCCGCTGCCCCGTGAACGCTTCCGTCCTGCCGGAGCTCGCCGTTGGCACACAGCGGCTGCTCCATCGTGTGCAGATACCACCGCTTGGCGTCCTCGGCCCGGACCGACGTAACCCGGTCGAAGATCACCACCGCGCCCGGCCGGACGTAAAGCAGTTGGCGGGTGAATTGGCGCACGGATTGGGGCGAGTAGCTGCGGGTCGCGTCCCCGGCGACGTAGCAGAACTCGGGCGTCGTCTCGTAGGCCACGATCGTGCCCGCCTGGCGCGTGTAGCGGTTCTCCTCGTTGACGGGCAGGCCGTAGGCCCGGAGCCAATCGTCCGGCACGCGCGAGACCTGCCCGCCGCAGACCGGGCGTGAGCGGCCTTGGACGTCCTCCGTGCCCACGGTGAGGCTGTTGTGGGCGATGGTCTGGGCAAAGTAGCGCTCGTGGTGCCGGCCGTCGGAGTACTTGGTTTGCTCGGGGTTGTTGACGCCCCGCGTGCCGCTGTCGCAGGCCAGGTAGGCACGGCGGTAGATCATGAAGGCGCCATTGTCCATCTGGTTGCGCCCGTCGCTCTCGAACCGGCCGCAGTGAAAGTGGACGAAGGTCGCGTCCTTCCCCCAGTCGCTCCGCATCGACAGGTAACCGCGCGTCTTGAAGAGCATGTCCTCGGGGAACCGCTCGGGCGGGATCGAAGGCACGCCGGGGTTGTACCAGAGGATCGGCCCCCAATGCCCCTCCAGGATCTCGTAATCGTGCTTCCGACGCACGACCACGTTCTGAATCCACCAGCTCGTCAGCCCGCACTTCCACCGGCTCTGGGCGATCGAGGTGAAATTGCAGGCGCCGGTCTCGTCCGGATAGGCGTTGCTGCCCCAGGAGTTGATGCCGACGTTGGCGGTCGTGGTCCGGCCGGGCGGGTAGTGGTAGAT
>CAYGZI010000394.1:0-5964 GCA_964354245.1 uncultured Planctomycetaceae bacterium | reverse complement strand
GGCGCGACCGGCGGTCGCGGCTTTGTTGGGCGCGACCGGCGGTCGCGGCTTTGTTCGGGCGCGACCGGCGGTCGCGGCTTTATTGGGGTGTCCACTCGGGATTGGGCGCGGCAAGAATAGTCGGGGTGGTGCCCACCTGGAGTTTGGCCACGGCCCGCTTGGCGGCAGCGACGCCGGACGCGTCGCCATGGACCTCCATCGTCAGGTCGAACGTCCGCGACTGGCCGGGCTCCAGGACAATGACCCGGCCCTTCTCCTTCTCGAACGAGCGGCGGTTGGGGAAGTTAGTGCCAGGCTCCAGGCCCGTCACGTAGCCGTCCACGGCCGCCTGGCGGCTCTTCCACAGGGTGAATCGCGGGAGTTGAGTCTTGTTGAACTCCAGGCTCACGCCGCGGTCCCCGGCCGCATTGTGCAGGAGGGCCTGGGTCCGGCCGGCATCGTCGGCCGCCAGGTCGAAGAAGAACACGGCTTCCTTCGAGCCCGGGGCCTCCGGGCCATAAGTGTCCCACTCCGAGAGGTTGCCGACTGCCGCGGCATCGCGCGGGGCCATCTTCTTGACCGGCAACACGACCTTGGACCCGGGATTCAACAGCGGCACGCCAAAGTTGATGTGGTACAGCAGTTCCAGCTCGCTCGGCTCGGCCGAGAGGTTGCGGATCGAGTCGCAGATGTTCAGCCCGGCGAGGCCGGCACGGGTGGAAACCGTGGTGGTCATGCGGAGCTTGTTGCCGAACAGCCGGGCCTCGTCCACCACGCCGGTCACAGTGATCTCGCCCGAATCGCCGTCCACGCTGACTTCGACCTTGTGCGCCGGGATGTTGGCGATCTTGCCGTGGAGCGGGTAGCGGAGGGTGCCGTCGTCGTTCAGCTCGGGGGCGCCGTTGCTCTCCAGGCCGCAGCGGACCAGCAGCTCGTCGAACCCGTCGAGCCAGCCGATCCCGCTGGCTTCACCGACGTGGACGAATCCCGGGTGGACGGGCCCCTTGACGGGCGACTTCCAGCCGATCCGCAGCCCGCCGAGGGCCGCGTTCCAGAGTCCCATTCCGCGCGTTGGGATGACGACGAACTTCAGCGTCCCATTGTCCACCTCGATCACGTCCACGCCCTCGCGGAGTCCGCCGCGCAGGGCGCGTTTGGCCACGGACCACCCGGCGGGCGCCCCTTTCACGTCGGCAGGCCCGACGGAGAGCGATTCCACGTAGACGTCCTGGTCCACGTCAATGAGCGTCCAGGTCTTTTTGGGCATAACAGGCTCCTCATCAATTCCAACCGAGCTCCCGGCAGGGTCGGGACCTTACCCAATGTACGGCGTGCGCAGGGGGAAAACCAGTGGGCGCCGGGCCGACACGGCCCGGCTCTGAAGCCCGAACGAGCCGACACGGCCCGGCTCCGACCCCTTACGCGGCGCATCGCCGCAACCAAACGGCGGGCAAGCCCGCCCGCTACGCGCCTGCCTCACTTGGCGGCCGCCGCCAGTTTCATGTCCTCGTCGCTGACCTTGCACGGCGCTCCGTCCTCGGGGAGTTCGCAGTGGGCGGTCCAGAGGATGCCGTTGACGATGAAGCGGCGGAACGGCTCGATGGCGAAGTTCTTGTGGTAATGGAAGAGCGTGTTGCCGAAGGAGCGGCCGCCGCCTGAATCGGGCCGCTCGTAGACCCACGCGACCACCTGGTCCTTGTCCTTGACGCGGACCTTCAAGAGCGGCTTGGCCGCCGGCAGGAACTTGAGGTTCAAGTACCATTCGTCGTCGAGCGGATACTCGCCACACCCGCGGCAGACCGGGTGCTTGGCATCGAGCTGCACGACCTTCGACGCACTGAAGTCGATGGCCGAGCCGGGCACTCCGTACAGGCCGCCCAGGTGCGACAGGTATTGGGCCGCGAGCTTCTCGTCCTTGTTGTTGCGGATCCCGGTGGCCCAGTGGATCGCCGTCAGCCCGACGCCTTGCTTGAAGAGCCGCTCAGCCTGCTCGGCGTGCGGTCCCTTGAAGACGATTTCCGCTCCCGGGCCGGTGTAGAGCGCGATGGCTTTCGCGTCCTCCAGGACCGCCGCGTCCTTGGGCCAGCCATCGGAGACGACCGCTTCGACGCCGGGCGTCTGGCGCAGACACTTGGCCAGGAGGCGGCTATCGGGCAGATAGAGGTGCGTGCCCGGCGGATGGTCGGGCTTGTGGCCGATCAGCACGATCTTGGTTTTCTTGGCGGGCTGGTCTTGCGCGCCCGCTTGGCCGGCACGCAAGCCGGTTCGCGCCCAGGGGGCGGCAAAGGCCCCGAGGCTTGCGGCGGCTGCGGCACTGCGGCGGAGGAAATCGCGTCGGGAAGTCGGATTGGTCTTCATGGGAGGCCCTTTCATCGTTTGGCTGCGCGCTGTCCAGGATGTATGTACGGTAGCCGCAGGTCACGGGAACTGCAAGACACGTTGACGATTCCCTACAGGCCCCCTAAGATGGGAGTATCCTTTCCCTGACGTGAGGACGCAAGCCATGCTCGATCGAATCGAACTGGACCCCCGTGTGTGCAACGGCAGCCCTGTGATCCGCGGCACGCGAATTCCGGTGGCCGTGATCTTGGATCACCTCGCGGCTGGCGAGCCGTGGGATGCCATTCTGGCGGGCTTTCCGGAATTGAGTCGCGAAGACATCGCCGCCGCCCTGGTGTTTGCCCGACAGTTGATCGAACGCACCGAGATCGTGGGTGCGCCAACGTCGTGAGCCTCGCATGAAGCTCTATCTCGATCAGATGCTCCATCTCGACGTGGCGGCGGCCTTGCGCGCTCAGGGGCACGACGTGATTCGAACGGCCGAGGTTGGGCAGGATAGGGCGGATGACGCCGAGGTGCTGGCCCGGGCGAGACGCGAGGGGCGCGTGTTGGTTACGGTGGACAAGCACTTCGGGGACTGGGTCATCCTGCCGCTTGCGCAACACCCGGGGGTGATCCGCGTGGCAGTCCACCCAACGCTGACGGAGAACGTCCTCGCCGTTCTCCTGCCGTTTCTGATGGCACATGAGCAGGATGACTTGCGAAACCAACTCGTCATCGTCTCCGAGACCGGCCAGCGCTGGATTACCACGGCCCGCGAGTCTCTTTGACGTCGCCTTGACGCGGGCGAGGGATCTAGCGAAGCGCTGTAAGCGGCTTGAGCCGCATGGCCGAGAGGGCGGGCAGCAGGCCGCCGAAGAGTCCCAGGCCCAGGCTCAACAGCACGCCCACCGCAAGGATCGGGGCGTCCACCACGAGCTTGAGTACCACGAGCTTGCCGCCGCCGGCGTGGCCGGTGACCACGCAGGTGGCCGTCCAGCCGTTGGCCACCGTGCCCAGGAGGCATCCCAGCAGTCCGCCGACCAGGGCGATCACCAGCGATTCCAAAAGGAAGGAAACGAGGATCTGCCCGCGGGAGTATCCCAACAGGCGCAGCACCCCGATGTCCTTGATCCGCTGGCTGATGGCGGCGAACATCGTGTTCATCACGCCGAAGATCCCGCCGATGGAGATGAACACGGTCACGATGATGATCGCCACCAGGAACACCTCGGTCATCTCGGTCATCCCTTCATAGTAGTCCTTCTCGACCAGGGCGTTGACCGTGGTTCTGCGTAGTCCGCTCTGGGCCGGCTTCCCGGACTCCTTGCCCGCTTCGGCCTCTTGGCCGGCGTTGTTGAGGAAGTCCTTGAACTTGCGGGCGGCCTGCTCGTCGCGGGTGCGCACGACCAGGGAGGTGAACGTGTCCTTGCCGAAGATCGGGGCCACCAGCGACTGCTTGGCCCAAAGCTCCGAATCGAACGTCGAGCCCGCCGAGTCCATGATCCCCACGACGATCCACTTCCGGGCCCGCGGCGATCCGCCTCCGTCGGCTTCCATGGATTGCGGGTCTTCGCCGAGGAGAAAGACGTCGCCCACGTCGAGGCGTTGGGGGTTCCGGGCCGCGGCGAGCTTCTCAGGCGGGCGGTCGCGGCCGAGTTCGCGGGCGATGCCTTCGCCCAGGACGACTTCGATCATCGGGTGGGCGGAGGCGGTCCGGCCTCCGGCTTCGGAATCGAGGCGGCTGCCGGACGGGGAGAACCAGGTCCCGCCGGGAAGGAGCCACAGGTTGTGGACCTCGCCGGTCAGGAGCGGGTCCTCGACGCCGCGGAGCTGGAGGAAGCGGCGTTTGGGGCGTCCGGGCGGGGCGTCGGCGGGCACGGGCTGGTTGACCACCATGTAGGTTTCGCGGCTGGCCATGGGCCGGCCGTCTTTGCCCCGGACCACGTCGGGCTGGACCTCGATCTCGGCCAAGTCGGCGATGTTGAGGTTGCTGAACGTCTCGTCGGTCGCGCCTTCGGCCAAGACGAGGACGTTTCCCGGTTGGCCGCTTCCGGTCGTCAGGCGCTTCATGCCGTTGACGAACGCCAGCATCACGACCAACAGCGCGGTCACCAACGTGAACGCCAAAGAGGCCAAGACGGTGGTGCGCCAGCGGACCGTCAGGTTGCGGAGATTGTAGGCCAGCGGGACCTTGGCAATCACCAGCAGTGCGAAGACCAGGAGGGCCCCGACGAAAAGCAGGCTCCAAAGGACCATTGGTGATTATCTCCTCACGCCACCTTGGCAAACACGTCGGCGACCTTGACGCTGCGGGCCGACCAGGCGGGCAGCAGGCTTCCGGCCAGCGATGTGGCGGCCCCCACGGCAGCCCCCCACCACAAGGCGTCGGCAGGAACCAGACAGACTCCGAAAAACCCCAAGAGCGGAATGCCGCCGAGGACCCAATTGACGACCGCATACGTCAGCCCGCCACTGGCCAGGCCCGCGCCCGCGCCCAAGAGCAGCGATTCCCCCAAGACCAGCACGAGGAGCTGCCACGGGCGATACCCGAGCACCTTGAGCACGGCCAATTCCGCGCGCCGCTCGCGCACGTTGATGCTGATCGCGTTGGCCATCACCAGCGACAGGCTGATCAGGCATCCGGGCGCCAGGAGCCATTGCATCCCCCAGATCAGGTCGCGGAAGGCCTCCATGAAGACGCCGAAACTGGAGGCGGCGGTCTCGCACTTCACCGTGGGCGTTCGGAGCTGCGGGGCCGAGTCGATCTGCTTGGCGACCTGGGCGAACGCGGCAGTGTCGGCCAGCTTGAGCCACACCAGGTTGAGCCGGCGGTCGGCCATGAGGTGCTTCCGCCCATTGTGCGTGCGGGGGTAGGCGTCCATGGTCTCGTCGAGGAACTCCCGGTTCATGACGTTGATGTTGTCGTACCGGGGCTCGGGGATGACGCCCAGGATGACGAACTCGAAATCCAATTCTTTGAAATTGCCGATGCCAAAGACCTTGATCCGCTCCCCCACCCGCTTGTTCATGGATTTCAGGACGTTTTTGCCGACGACCAGCCCCTGCCGGTTTTTCTTCATCGCGGCGACCAGCCGCTCGGCTTCCTGCTCCTGCTCGCCGGTGAGCGAATCGAGCCCTTCCATCATCGTGGTGACCTTCGATGCGTCCATGGCCACGGCGATGACGAAGTTCTCGCGGGCCAGCTTCTTCGGGTCCAGCGAGCCGACGTAGAACTGCCAGGTCATGTAGTCCAGGGGCTTCACGTCGCCCCGGCGCTCGGGGTTGGAGGCCCCTTCGCTCAGCGGCCGCTCGTAATCGGAAGGCAGCCGGCTGGGGATCACCCAGCGGTCGGTCACGATCGCCTTCAAGTTCTCCTTCTTCTCCGCGGTCACCGTATTGAGGAAAGAGAGGACCGACCAGACGACCGTCACCACGAACACCAGGACTATGCTCCCCAGCGCCGTGAGCACGGAGCGGAGCGGGTTGCGCGCCACGTTCTTGACGATCAGGAGAAAGAACTTCATCAGGCTTGCTCCACCAGCTTTCCCTTCTCCAGGTGTAGCAGGCGCTGGGCCCGGACCGCCGCGCGGGGGTCGTGAGTGACCAGCAGGATCGTCTTCTTGAGCGTCTTGCGGAGTTCCACCAACAAGTCCAGGATCTCCT
>CAYGZI010000393.1:0-5973 GCA_964354245.1 uncultured Planctomycetaceae bacterium | reverse complement strand
GGCTGCTGCGTCAGGCCGGGCTTCCCACGCCGGATTGGGTCACCCAGAACGAAAAGACTTCCGGAGTCTTCGAGACTTCGGAAGTCGGTTCCGCACGGCCGCTGTCCCCCATTTCCGACGGCCCCTACGTCGTCAAGACAGTCTCCGAACACGCCTCCTTCGGCCTGGAGGAGGACTGCATCGTGCGCCCCGGAAGTCGGGCGGCCTTCCAGCCGATCCTCCAGAGGCATTCTGCCCGGCTGGGCCGCGCC
This sequence comes from uncultured Planctomycetaceae bacterium, assembly GCA_964354245.1. Lineage (GTDB taxonomy): Bacteria > Planctomycetota > Planctomycetia > Pirellulales > Thermoguttaceae > CAYGZI01. Next base: position 5,722 of record CAYGZI010000393.1, on the reverse strand, counting down.
TGCTATGCCGAGCAGTACATCGACGGCCGCGAGTTCAACCTCTCGGTCCTGGCAGGCGCGTCGGGACCCGAGGTCCTGCCCGCGGCGGAGATCGACTTCTCCGCATTTCCGCCGGGCAAGCCGCGTATGGTCGGGTACCGGGCCAAGTGGGAGGAGGGCTCGTTTGAGTTCGAGCACACCCCGCACCGATTTGACCTTCCCCCGGCCGATCAGCCCCTATTGGATCGGCTTGGCGGGCTGGCCCTGAGATGTTGGCAGGTCTTCGGCCTGCGCGGCTACGCGCGGGTCGATTTCCGGGTGGATGGGGCCGGGGAGCCGTGGATCCTGGAGATCAACGCCAACCCCTGCCTTTCGCCCGACGCCGGGTTCTATGCCGCCGTGCAGAGGGGATCGCTCCGCTTCGAAGAGGGGATTGCCAGGATTCTCCAGGACGCCATACTCCCTAATGGCGGGTAGGACAGGCTTCCAGCCTGTCTGGTATCGTAGGGCCGGCCGTACCGGCCAGTTGCGGCTCCCGACGCTGGTGGTTCAGGAGGGCGGATATCGCCTCCGCACCCTCGGCGTCCACGCCCGGCGGTTCTTCGAGGGGTTCTTGCATGGGGCCGACTGACCCTGTCTTCCGCTACGAGGTCCGGCCAGAGGACCGCGGGCACGTGCGCAGGATCGTCGCCTCCACGGGATTTTTCAACCCGGCCGAAATCGACGTGGCCGTGGAGCTGGTCCAGGAGCGTTTGACTCGCGGTGCGGCCAGCGGCTACCATTTTGTGTTTATTGAGCGGGATGGTGAGGTTTTGGGCTACGCCTGCTACGGTCCCATCGCCGGCACGGCCGCCAGCGTCGATTTGTACTGGATCGCCGTGGATCACTCCATTCGCCGGCGCGGGCTCGGCCAGCTCTTGATGGCCCAGACCGAGCGGCTCATTCACCAGGCCGGCGGACGCCGCGTGTACATTGAGACTTCGCACCGTTCGCAGTACGCCCCGACCCGGCGGTTCTACGAGCGCTCGGGCTACCGGGTCGAGGCGATGCTGAAGGACTTCTATGCCCCGGGCGACGACAAGGCGATTTATGTCAAGGCTCTCACGGACAAACCGTAGGGTGGGACAAGCGCAGCGCAGTCCCATCGCGAAAGTAGATGGTAGGTGGCATGTGGTAGGTGGGGGCCCCATATGCCACCTACCACCTACCACCTGCTTTCCTCTCACGGTGGGACTGCGCTGCGCTTGTCCCACCCTACCTTTGATTTCGCGTCGTGCGGTGCTTCTTTCCGCCCTGGCGGGCTTGTCGCTCCCGGCTTGGCTGCGGGCCGCAGGGTCCAGCGCAGAGGCGGCCGAGAGGCCCGGCGCAAAGCAAGATGTCCCTTGGCTTTCCGAAATCCAGCGGCCGCCGAAGAAGCTGCCGGCCAGCGCCCCGCGGCTTTCACCGCTTCTGGTGGATGACCGGGGCCGACCGATCGCGACCCTGGCGGCATGGGAGAAACGCCGCGAGCAGCTACGCCGCTTCTGGCTCGATTTCCTCGTGCCGCTGGAGGTGGACCGGACCAAGCCCCCGGCTTTGCACGTGATCGAAGAGGACCGGCCGGAGGGCGTCATCCGGCAGCGGGTCCGCTACGAGGTCGAGCCGGGCCTTCCGACCGAGGCATATCTGCTGCGCCCGGCCAAGGCCGCGGGGCCCCGGCCGGGCGTCGTCGTCTTGCACCCGACGGTCAAGTCCTCGATCCGCGAGCCCGCCGGCCTGGAAGGACGGTCCGAGACCGCGTTCGGCCTGCACCTGGCCCAGCGCGGCTACGTCGCCTTCTGCCCGCGCAACTACCTCTGGCCCGACAACCTCACGATCTCCACCAAGACCGAGGTGCCCCGCTTTCAAGCCCGGCACCCCCGGTCCAAGGGCATGGCCAAGATGCTCTTCGACGCCGTGGTCGCGCTGGACATCCTGGCGGGCCTGCCCGGCGTGGATGCAAAGCGGCTCGGGGCGGTCGGTCATTCGCTCGGGGCCAAGGAGGTGCTCTATCTGGCCGCCTTGGACGAGCGGGTTCAGGTGGCCGTCAGCAGCGAAGGCGGCATCGGCACCCGGTTCTCCAACTGGAGCGACCCGTGGTATCTCGGCGAGGAAATCCGCCGCCCGGCCTTCACGCACGAGCACCACGAGCTTCTGGCCTTGGTCGCCCCGCGGGCTTTCCTGCTGCTCGGGGGCGACTCGGCCGACGGCGACCAGAGTTGGCCCTTCATCGAGGCCGTGCTCCCGGTCTGGCGCCTTTACGGTGAGCCGGCCCGGGTAGGACTGTTCAATCACCGCAAGGGCCACAGCGTCCCTTCCGAGGCCGAGCGGCGGATTTACGAGTGGTTTGACGCCTATGTGGACGGTTGAGCTGATCGTGATACTGGCGATGATCGGCCTGAACGGCATCTTTGCCGGCTACGAGATCGCGCTGGCGTCGGTGTCGCGGGCCCGGCTGGAGGCCCTGGTCCGCGAAAACCGCGCGGGGGCCAAGGCCTCGCTCTCTATGAAACGGAGCATGGAGCGGAGCCTGGCCGTCGTGCAAGTGGCGATCACGCTGTTCGGGGCCATTGCCGCGGCAACCGGCGGGGCCGGCGCCAAAGAGCAGATCGTGCCGCTCTTGATGAGCGTGGGTGTATCGCGCGGATTTGCCAACCCGATCGCCATTGCCATCGTGGTGGTGCCGCTGACGGTGGTGAGCGTCGTCTTCGGCGAGCTGGTGCCCAAGATATTCTCGCTCCGCAATAAAGAGTGGGTCTGCCTGCGGCTTTCGCCGTTGATGATCTGGTTTACGCGGAGCATCTGGCCGGTGGTTTGGGTCCTGGAGAAGATCGCCACGCTGATCACGGGGTGGGGAGAGCGCCGCTGGCGCCCGGGGCACGAGCCGGGCAAGAAGCGCGAGGCCGCCGAATTGCAGGAGCTCCGCGCCATCGCCGCACTGGCCCGGACCACCCAGCTCATCGGCGCCCGCGAGGAGAGCATCATCGTCAACGCCGTGCGACTGTCCAGCCGTCCGGTCCGCGAGGGCATGCTCCGCGCCGAGCACATCGGCATGTTGGACGTCCACAGCTCGCTGGCCGACGCCCTCGTGGTCGGCCACCTCGACCTGCACACGCGGTTTCCGGTGACGGAGCGGCCGGGCGATCCCCAGGCGATCGTGGGCTACGCCAATTTCAAGGACATCGTGGCCTGCATGAGGCTCTCCGGCCACAACCCGTCGCTCCGTTCGGTGGTCCGTCCGATCCCGTCGCTCCGCGACGACCTGCCTCTTTCAACCTCGCTGGAGCAGATGATCCGCGAGCACACCCACATCGCCCTGGTCCGCGACCGCGACGGCAAAATCGTCGGGATGATCACGCTGGAGGACATCATCGAGGAGCTGGTGGGCGAGATCCAGGACGAATACGACCGGCTCCCCACGCACGTCACGGCTTCGGGCGACGGGTGGGTCGTGGGCGGCGGGGTCCCGCTGGCGAGACTGGCGGAGGCGACCGGCATCCAGTTGCACTCCGACGGCGGATCGCCCCCGCCGCGCACGCTCAACGACTGGGTGGTCGCCCAACTCGGGCGCCCGGTCCGCGGCGGCGACGTGGTCAACCAAGGAAACGTCTCGGTCATCGTCCGCAGCGTCCGCCGCATGAACCTCCACGAGGCCCAGGTGAGCCGCTGGAGCGAGTGAGACCTTGCCACATGTGGCCCAGCCGCCCTCGGCTGTGCCTTCTCTCGGCCCAGCCGCTCACTCTATCAGCCCGTCACCCGCCTCTTGTACGTGCTCCGGTCTCCGGCTAGAACGTCGAGAGAGGAGCCTAGCCCAAGTTGCGCACTTCGCAACGCCCAATTTACCGCAGTAAAATCCTTAACGGCGTTGCCCCTCACCCCGTCTGCCTTCTCCCCTCACTTCAACGCGGGGTCCTTCTCCGCGTCGGCCCGGCGGTACAGACTCGTGGGAATAAGGATCTCCTTGGGCACTTCCTCGCCGTCGAAGTAGCGGACCATGGCCCGCACCGCCTCGCGCCCGATCCGGTCGGGATACTGGATCGGGTCCGCGTAGATCTTGCCCTCCTTGATGGCCTGCTTGCCCTCGGGCTGGCCGTCGAAGGCGATGATCTTGACCTGATCGGCGCGGCCGGCCTTTTCGAGTGCCGCGCGGGCCCCAAGGCCCGAGGGGTCGTTGATGGCGAAGATCCCCACCAACTGGCGCTGGGACTGGAGGAGGTCTTCGGTCGCCTTGTAGCCTCGGTCCTTGGCGCCGCCGCCGGGCAGCTCGGCCACGATGCGGATCTGGCCTCCCTTGGCGGAGGCGTTGTGCTTGGCGATTTCCTCCTTGAATCCCTGGACGCGGAGGATGCACGACTCGACCTGCTTGTAGTCGAGGATGGCCACGTCGCCGCCCGCCTCGCCGAGGGCCTCGATCATGGCCCGGGCGGCCTCCTTGCCCCCGGAGAAATTGTCGGTGGCGATGTGCGAGACGACTTTGGCGTCGGGAGCCAGGCAGGCAATGTCGGCGGTGAACACGGGAATCCCCGCCTCATTGGCCTCCTGGATCACCGGTCCAATGGCCTTGGAGTCGCAGGGGCAAAGCACGATGGCCGCCACCCGGCGCACGATGAAGTCCTTGACCTGGTCCTTCTGCCGCGCGACGTTGTCCTCGCCGCTCACCACGAGGACTTCGTAGCCGTGCTTGGCGGCCTCTTCGGTCATGGTGTCGGCGATGGTCTTGAAAAAGGGGTTGGTCATCGTGAGGACCGACAGGCCGATCGCCTTGCGGGCCCGCTTTTCCTGCGGCGCCGATTGCGCCAACGCCGCCCCCTTTTCCCCCGCTCCCTTTTCAGAGCCGGGCCGTGTCGGCCCGGTGTCTTGCGGCCCGCGGTCCGCGGACGCCGGCCCCTTCTCCGCACTCGGGCGGCAACCGGCCCACGGCACCAGCCATAGGCCCGCCAACGCCACGGCAAGCGTGTTCCTCATTGCTCGTTTCCCCTTTGGACCCGCATTGCTGAAACCCGGACGGCGTGACGGCCCCCTTTCCGCCTGGGGCCATCGTTTGGCTTGGTGACATTGTAGCCGCGTCTCGCGGTGGTGTGCCACTGCCTGCCGCATGGCAAGCGTGCAGCCGGTCAGAGTTCCGAAGTTCCGAAGTCAGGGAGACTCCGCAAGTCGACGAGGGCGATCGTCTTGCGGGACAGCACTGCTTCTGACGAAGCAGCGGCACACGGGCACTACCGGTCCGGTTCCTCCGGGAGCGCGGGGGCGGAGAAGAGACAGACCGCGCACGGGGCGCCGTGGACCAGGGTCTGCACGTCCACCAGCGGCCGCTCGCCCGGCGGCGGGTCTTCCAGCAACCCAAGGACAATCAGGCCGCAGCCGAGCTCCCGCGCCAAGGCGATGAGCTGCTCCGCCGGTTCCCCCTCGGGCAATTGGCGGACCTCGACTTCGCGCTTCAGTTGTTGGGCCCGGTCCAGGTCGTGCTGGAGGAAGGTCGTGCCGTTTCTCGGGCGGGTCTTGTCCGGGATGGGGACGACGGTGAGGGCCACTTCGGGATCGAGCATGGTCAGGGCCGCCGCAAACAGATCGCTGCTCTGGGCGGTCTCGAAGTGCGCCACGAGCACGTGGCTGACGCCGACTCCCGCGGCCCGCAGCTCGGCGATGCTGCGGGCCTTTCGCTCGCCGATTTTGGGGATGCGGTTGCCGCCGGCCAGGTCGAAGGTGAGGTCGCGGTGGCGGCTGA
>CAYGZI010000392.1:0-5975 GCA_964354245.1 uncultured Planctomycetaceae bacterium | reverse complement strand
ATCCGCACCTCAAAAACCCTTGGGGGCCGCCGCCGCAGGTGGGCGAGATCTGGCTCCACTGCCTCAACCACACCGGCGGCTACTACGAGAACGCCCCGCTGCCCGTCGATCGGACCTATCAGATGGGCCACAGCACCAACTTCGGCCACGTCTGGGTGGGCGGCGACTTCGAGTATTACTACCTCACCGGCGACCGCCGGGCCCGCGAAGTCTCCATCGAGATCGCCGACGCCATGACGCGCCACTGCCCCACGGCCTACAGCGACCACATCCGCGGCCTGGGCTGGCCGATCGTGCTGGAACTCAACGCCTACGAGGCGACCGGCGACCGGAAGTATCTCGACGCCGCCACCGCCTGCTGGCAGGTACTGAAGAAGAACATCGACTGGAAGCGGGGCTGGGTCGTGCGATTGGCCAAGGGGCACTGCCTCCACCCCGAGCGGACCTGCTACGGCAACGTCCCCTTCATGGAAGGGCTCACCACCAGCGCCCTGGCACGCTACCACCGCATCACCCAAGACCCGGAAGTGCTGCGGGCGATGAGCGTGGCGGTGGACCAGATGATCCGCGAGTGCTGGCTGGAGGACGCCAAGGTCTTCCGCTACACCGCTTGCCCGCTCACGGGCAAGGCCGGCGACGCCCTGCCGTTGGCGGCCGAGGGCATTGCTTACGAGGCAACCCTGACGGGCAACCAAGAGCACCTCCGCGTGCTGCGCGAGGGCATGCGCGAGGTGCTGCGCAGATCCGGATCAGGCAACGGCAAGGGCCTCGCGCAACTGATCCACTTCACGCCGTACGCACTGTCGGCACTGGGACAAGAGGCTGGAGAATGACGTGCCGATTGCCCGCCAGACCGCGGATCCGGCACTGAGGAGCCGCGCACGAGTAACCTGACCGACTCTTGTGGTGCAGGCGTCTCGCCTGCCCACGAAAACGCCTGCGAGACGCCTGCACCACAACGGATTATTCCCGCGCGTCACTAATCCCGGCGTTGCTCCACAATCCGTATCTCGTCCCCGGTCAGGCCGTAGAGGCCGTAGACGAGACGGTCGATTTGGCGGTCGAGGGCAGCGCACTTGTTTTCGCAGCAGGTCTTGTCCTTGTCGGTCTTGGCGCTGGCCAACTGCTTTTTCGCCTCCAGCATCGCCTCCACCCGCGCCACCATCTCGTCGTGCAGGGACTTGTCGCCCGCGTCGGAAACGTTGATGCGGCGGATGGGAGTGCGCGCGAGAACATTGCCGTTGATTTCCAACCCCACGCCGCGCCGCTTGGCGTAGTGCGAATACCAGCTCCACAATAGTCTGGAGTTCAGAAGGCCCGCGAAGTAGCTCAGATCCTCGAAAATCCCGGGCTTCGGCACGAACACGTTCGCGCTGAACGGAACGTAAACGGGCCGCCTCGTCACTGCGAAACCTGGGCGATGAGCCATCTGCAGGGCAACTATCTTGGGCGCTTGCCAGACCCGCTCGTCGCGGGGCCAGTGGAGATGCCACCACGAGTTGGCGCCGCGCCGCGTTTCGCGGCGCTGTTCCGTGACCGGGCGGAATCGCTTCAAGTGAGCGTGCAGACGAGGATGTTCTGCGATGTCGGGGTAGGTGTTACGCGTCGAGTAGATCAGGGATAGCGACGGACAGTCGGCCAACCAGTACCTGGCCAGATCGCAGAGGTCATGGTACGGCCGGAGCAGCGATTGCTCTGCTTTCGACAACCGGAGACGCCTGAGCTCCGCGGGCCGGAGCGCAAACACTCCTTCGCCCACTTGCCAGCGGCCTCCAAACCGCTCATTAGTCTTGCGGTTGATGGATGCAGGATTCTCGGCGATGCCTTGCCGGACAATACCGAGTTCCGCGAGCGGAGTTCCCCGCTCGACTTTGGCAAGGAGCCCGGTTGCGGGAGGCTGCAGATCGACCTTCCCGTGCCGAAACAGCTCGCTTGCCGTCTTGTGGAATGCCTCCACCGGCGCATTTCCCAGCACGAACGGCCGGGCAGCGGTCTCTTCGCGTGGCCGGGCCAGTCTGACGATGGTGGGCTTGGACGATGGCGCATTGGAAACCCGCAGAATCATGTGCCGGCCCGAGACGTCCGGAAACACCTTGAGCTTGCCCAGCGAGAACACTTCGTCGAGGTGCGCTGAATCGCGCAGCGCAGCGATGAGTTTCTCTGCGCCTTTGCCGGACGTCCAATACGCGTTGACGATGAACGACAACAGGCCCCCGGGCTTCAAGATCTCAAGTCCGCGATGGATGAAGTAGTACCATAGATCCATGCGCGGGCTGCGGTGCTTTTGGCCAAAATCGCCGAGCGCGATCTGATCCAAGAGGTGCTTGTAGTCGAGTTCCCGGCGGTAAGGGGGGTTTCCGACGACGGCGTCGAAGCCGCCGCGTTTCATCACTTCGGGGAAGGCGTCCTCGAAGTTCATCGGGTTGAGCTTGCGCTTTTCGTGGGCGCCGAGAAGCCGACCATCCAGAACGTCCGTGCCGATGAGCGAGTTGCCGCACAGGATGTTGTTGCCGAGATCGGGCAAGAGCTTCTTCACGCGCGCCGCGCGTTCGAAGTCCAGCAGGCATTCACGCGCGCCGGCTTTCGTCTCTTCCGGAAGCAGCCTCAGAGAGAGCGAGAGTCGGCAGACTTCAACGGCTTGGGCGTCGACGTCCACTCCGTAGATGTTGTTGAGCAGTATCTCCCGCTTCTTGCGGAGCGAGGGGTGGAGTCTGCCGTGCCGCTCGGTGCAGTCGCCTTTGCGGGCCTTGCCGGGGTTTTGGTTGTAGTAGCGGCCGTGGTATTTCAGCACCAGATCGAAGACGCCAAGCAGGAACGCCCCGGCGCCGCAGGCAACGTCGGCAAAGCGCATCTTGGCGATCCGCTCGGGCGTCTTGCCGGCGATGAGCTTGCCGACCGTGTTCTCGACGATGTGGCGGACGATGTATTCGGGCGTGTAATAGACGCCGCCGGCCTTACGCAGCTCGCGATTCGCGACGGCCTTCACGCGCTGGTCGGCGGCGAAGATGACCTTGCCGAGGAAGGATTCGTCAATGCTCTGGCAGCCGCCTGCAGCATCCGTTCCGGACATATCGGCTCGCTTCCCTCGGTTCGACGCGGCCTTTTCCCCAAGAAGTGGGGTCAGAGCTTGAATAGTGAATAACGGGCGTCGCGCCCGCACCGCTACAACGGCCCGCTATTCACTATTCAAGCTCTGACCCCAGGTCCTCCAGGTCCTCCCCCGGCTTGTCGTCCGTCATTGCCCGGCCTGCCGTCCTGAATCCACCGGCCGGTAGCCCAATCCCCAGACTCGTAGCAGGGCGCGGCAGCCGTCGTCGAACGATTGCTGGAAGTCGATGAACTGGAAACTCGGCAGGACCCAGGAGAGGCGATCGACGCCACAGGGTTGAAGCAGAATCGGCACGATTCGATCCGCAAAGCGTTCCTGCTGGAGCGCGAACAGCAATTCCCTCTTGACCCACATCGATTCCACGGAATGGGGAGACAAGACTAGAAGGAACCAGTCGCACCTCCCAAGCGCGGCGCCAATCTCGTCGTGCCATTGCTGGGCTCCAAGGATGTCCGTTTGGCTATACCAAACCGGCACTCCGTGGCGGCGCAACTGGTCAGCGAGACGGGCGACGATCTCGTGATCCTGGCTCGAATGAGAAAGGAACGCTTCTTGCGGAACCGCCATTCGGCAAGAACCTCAGGGCATAGGCACCGGTGCGAGAAGTGTCTCGGCAACCTTCTTCAACCGCTCGTGGTCCCGGTCGTCGCCTGCAAGACGGACCATCTGGAATCTGCGGAGAACCCAGGGGATTTCCTTTTCGGACGGGTCCTTGGGAGGCGCCGCTATGACTGGGATGACGCGCCCTCGATACTCCTTGCTGCCCAACGCGTACCCGACCTCATACGTGACGTTCGGCGAATGGGCCGAGTCCTTGGTCAGCAAGACGACCATCGCGTCCGACGTTTGCAGAGCCTCGGCAAGCTTCAGGCCCCAATTATCCCCCGGCAGGATTCGGGAGTCGTCCCACACTTCGAGGCCGCAGTCCCGCAACTGATCGGCGATTCGCTGTGCCAGGTCTGCGTCGGCTGCGGCGTGACTGATGAAGACGTGCATAATGCGCGATCACTTCGCTTAACCAGCCATTCCCCCGAGCACACTACAGGCATTCTCGGCTTCGGGGAGTGACGCGTCAAGGGCGGCGGGGATGGATCCCCAGTTCGCAATCTCTTGCACCCCCCCTCCCGCGGGTTGTGCTGGCCTGTATCCGGAAAGGCTTAAGGCGCGCGACCGAATTGTCGATCGTCAATCATCCTCTCAACATGTTGACATGCACGGCGACGATGCCGTGTGAGGGACTCGGGACCCTGACGGCTCGGCGCGCGCCGGGGTGATGACTTGACCTCGCCTCGGGCGCGTGACCACAATGAGGTCTTGTCCAAAGGCTAGTCGTGGCTGTGCGGCGTGGGCCGGCCATGAACGGAATATGATTGTCGCTCGAAAGGAATAGAACATGCAAGTCTCTCGACGCTGGTTTCTCAAGCGGGCCGCATCGGCGGCCGCTGTTCCGCTCGTCGTGCCGTCGCACGTCTGGGCCGCGCGCACCAAGCCCAGCTCGCGCCTGGCCATGGGGTTCGTGGGCATGGGCACGCAGAACCGCGGCCTGTTGGGCGGTTTCCTGGGGCAGGAGACGCAGGTCCTGGCCGTCTGCGACGTGGACGCCACGCGACGCAGCGCCGCCAAGAAGCGCGTCGACGACTTCTACGGCAAGAGGGCGGGGCAGCGCACCGGCTGCGCGGCCTACAGCGACTTCCGGAAAATCATCGAGCGCAAGGACATCGACGCCGTCTGCATCGCCACGCCCGACCACTGGCACGCCGTCATCACCCTGGCCGCCCTCCGCGCCGGCAAGGACGTCTACTGCGAGAAGCCGCTGACGCACAACATCCACGAGGCGGTCGAAGTGCTGCGGGCCGTGGACGCCAACAAGCGCGTGCTGCAAACCGGCTCCATGCAGCGGTCCTCGAAGGAGTTCCGCGTGGCCTGCGAGCTGGTGCTCAACGGCGCCATCGGCAAGGTCCAGCGCGTCGAGTGCCAGTTCGGCGATCCGGCAGTCCCCTGCAACCTGCCCGAGGAGCCGATGGAGCCGGGTCTGGACTGGAACCTATGGGTCGGGCCTGCGCCGATGCGGCCCTACAACTCGGTGCTCAGCCCGCGCGGCGTCCACACTCATTTCCCCAATTGGCGCGGCTTCCGCGAGTTCGGCGGCGGCATGGTCACCGACTGGGGCGCCCACCATCTCGACATCGCCCAGTGGGGCCTGGGCATGGACTCCAGCGGCCCGGTGGAGATCCTGCCGCCGGCCAAGCCGGGCGCCAAGCGCGGCGCCAAGCTGGTCTACGCCAACGGCGTCACGGTCGAGCACAAGGACGGCTTCGGCGTGGACTTCTTCGGCACCGAGGGCGAGGTCCAGGTCAACCGCGGCCGGTTCACTTTCCAGCGCGCAGGCAAGATGATTGCCTCCTTCACGGGCAGAAAAGACCAGAAGACCTCCTGCGCCGCGCAGGTGCAGATTGCGGAGCGGGCGTTTCTGAAGGACGCCAAGATCGGGCTCTACGTCAGCGGCAACCACGTCTCCGACTTCATGCAGTGCGTCAGGAACCGCACCAAGCCCATCACCAGCGAGCAAGTAGGGGCCAGGTCGGCGATCTGCTGCCACCTGATGAACCAGGCATATTACCACAACCGCAATCTCAAGTGGAACCCGGCGCAGTTCGCATTCCTCGACGGCACCGGCGATTCTCCCCAGGCGCCTACCCTCCTCCGAGTGGCTACTCAGGGCGGACGTCTCCACCTGCGTGGCGAGTGCGCGGAACCGGATATGGATCATCTTGTGTACGCCTCCGTCGGCCGCGATTCCCCCACCCTCTGGCGGGACGACACGATCGGAATTTTCCTCCAGCCCGGGAACGACGCTCCCGTCTAC
>CAYGZI010000391.1:0-5977 GCA_964354245.1 uncultured Planctomycetaceae bacterium | reverse complement strand
GGATCCACAGGCGGAGGCGTGGCGGCGTACTGGCTTGAGGGTCTGAAATGGCTCTCCACGTATTCTGCTTGGCGCTTCGCGCGGTCGATCTCCTCTTGCAGGAGGTCCCACTGGGCAAATGGCGCCTGGAGGACTGAGGCCGGCGCCGGCGGCTGCTGGTGAGCAGCCCGGTCCTGGAGACTCCCCTGTGCAGTCGCTTGGTCGTCGCGTTGGGGCGGCGCTGCCCCGCCGGGCCAGAGCCATGCCGTGGCCGCCGCGCCCGCGACTGCCGTGAGCAGCAGCACGCCCAGCGCCGCCCTGCGCCATGCCCGCTGCCGTTGGGCACGCGACCCAAGCGACCGATCCGGCAACTGCGGCGGCATGGGCACGACGGCCGGCTGCTGGAGATGCGCAAGGTAGCGGCCCAGCAACTCGGCCACCTCGGCCGCCGACTGGAATCGATGGTCGGGATGCTTGGCGTGCAGCCTCTCGACGATCTGGACCAGCCGCTCGGGAAGATCCGGGTTCAATTGGCGCATGGGCCGGGGCGCGTCTTCGGCGATGCGGCGCAGCACGGCCAGCGTGCCGTCGGCGCGGAAGGGCAACTGCCCCGTACACATCACATACATCACGCTCCCCAGGCTGAACAGGTCGGCCCGGTGATCGACGTACTCTCCGCGGGCCTGTTCGGGGGCCATGTAGTGCGGGGTGCCCGCCAAGTAGCCGCTGTGGGTGAGGCTGGCGTCGTCGGCGGCCCGGGCAAGCCCGAAGTCGGTGATCTTCACGCGCTCCACGCCGTTCTCCAGGAGGATATTGGCGGGCTTGATGTCGCGGTGGATCAGTCCTTGGGCATGTGCGGCGGCCAGGCCTTCGGCGATCTGCATGGCGATGCGGACGATTTCCTTCGCTTCGAGGGCCCCGCCCGCGTCGAGACGCTCTTGGAGCGAGGTGCCGCCGACGTAGGACATGACCAGGAAGGGAAGCCCGGCCGCGCAGTCCACGGCATGGATCGCGACCACGTGATCGTGGACCACGGCGGCCGCAGCCCGGGCTTCGCGGGCAAAACGCTGCCGGGCGGCGGCACTGGTCGCCAGTTGGGGAGCCAGGACCTTGACGGCCACGTAGCGGTGCAACTTGGCATCCCATCCCTTGAGCACAACACCCATGCCGCCCTGTCCGATCACCTCGACGATCTCGTAGGGACCGAGCCGGCCCAAGAAAGCCGGATTGTCGGAGGGTTCAAGGAAGTCGGGACGGCGTCGGCGGCCGTGCGCCGGGGAAGGGGCATCGACGGGATCGGCGGGCGATTCCGGCGGGACCGCGGGATTGCCCGGGCTCCCGGAAGGGTCTGCGTGGGGACGGAGGAACTGCCGGGCCTCGGCCCACCACTGGGCGTCGCCCGCCATGCCCTCCAACTGGAGCCGGCAACTGTCGCAATGGTCCAAATGGCACTCCACGTCGGCCCGTGCGTGTGCCGCGAGACGGTTCTCCAAGAGCAGCTTCAGCCGGTTGGGATCGCAACGGGAAGGCCGTGCCACCATCTTATATCCCTCAAGCGACGGTCATTGCCCGCCTTCGACTTGTTCGATGATCTGCCGGAGGCGCGCCAGGATCCGGCTCCTCGCAGTATAGACGGCCCCGATGGTCAGGCCCAATGTCTCGGCTGCCTGGCGGATCTCCTTTCCCTCGACTGCGGTCAGCCAGAAGGCATTCCAGGTCGCGTCGTGGAACTCGCCCCGAATCCGCTCTGCCGCCCAATGGAACAACCGGCGGCGGGACTCCTGTTCAAACAGTGCGGACTCCTCGGGCGACGGAGCCGCGCGCTCGTCCGCCAGGGCTCGGACGGCCGTGTCGCCGCTGGGCGGGGGCCGCCGTGCGCGAGCCGCCAGGGAATCGTGGATCAGGTTGCGCGCAACGCGGAACAACCACGTGCGGAACTTGGCCCGCGCCGGGTCCGGCTGCCAGCGGTCAATGGCCGAAGCCACGGCCACGAAGACCTCCTGGGTCAGCTCGGCCGCGTCCGCGTCCTGCAACCCCCTCTGCCGGGCGAGACGGTAAACCATGGGCTCGTAGATCTCGACAAACTCCGCCCACGCCTCCTCGTCGTGACGGCACCGCAGTCGGGCCAGCAGGCTGGCGCGGGTCTCGGGGGCGAAGCTCATGGACTCATTCCCTGAAGGTATACACTCCCGGCGCACGCAAACCTGTCAGGGCATGTCGGAAAAGCGGCCGTCCGCCTCTGCCCGCCGCCGACCCATCCAACGGGGCGTGTGCAGCGAAGGCTTCAGGGCGCCGGCCAGGACACCGCATGGGCCCTACGCGTCAGCGGCCGGCGGGGTGAAGGTCCGGGCCCCCAGCTCGCGGTCGAGGAGAAAGAGTGCCGCCGGGGCGTCGCCGGCCAGCTTCAACTGCTGGAGGATCAGGTCGGCCGTGGCCTCCTCTTCCACCTGCTCGGTGACGAACCACTCCAGCAAGGCGTGGCTGGCGTGGTCGTTCTCCTTGATGGCCAGCTCCGCCAGCTTGTTGATCCTGCCGGTGACGTGCTGCTCGTGGGCCAGGGTGGCCTCGAACGCGGCCAGCGGCGAGGCCCACTGGGTCGGCGGGCCGGCGATGGCCGCCAGCTTCACAACGCCCCTGCGGTCCAGGACGTACTGGAAGAACTTCATCACGTGGACCATCTCTTCCTGGACTTGCACCCGGAACCAGTTGGCGAAGCCCTTGAGATTGGCCGAGTCGGCCCAGGCCGCCATCGACAGGTAGAGGTACGACGAGTAGTACTCGGCGTTGATCTGGTCGTTCAGGGCGTCCTGCATCGTCTTGCTAAGCATGAGAATGATCCTCCAAAGGCTTGCGTCGGAAAAACACCGGAACACCGGTTTGCATTGTCATTGGGCCAGGAGAGTATTCTCCCGGATTCTGGCCGCGTGGCAAGCCCCATTTTCGTAACCATCGTCAGCGAAACGGTTTAGAGCGATGTCCCCCGCGGGAAAACCACGGCGAGGGACCCCCAAGGAATGCAGAATGAGAAGTGCAAAATGCAAAGTGCAAAATGCAAATTGCAAAATGACTGACAGTGGAAAAGTGACCACTGACCGTTGCCGTCTTCAATTTGCATTTTGCACTTTTCATTTTGCACTTTGCACTCGATTTGTCCTTCCCGTTCTACCCAGCCCAGCTTTCCGCCCGGGCCGCGCTGCTTCCCTGCTGGCCGCCCAGTATCATGGAGGTCCTGCGATCAGCCTCCAGATCCGCCATTGTTCAAGGAGCCTCCCATGTCGCATTCCCCTCCAAATCCCGCAAAGCGTGAGACCTCGCGTCGCGATTTCCTGAAGCTATCGGCTGCGGCCGCCGGGGTTGCGGCAGCCGGCCAATTGAGCATCGTCCGCAGTGCCCACGCGGCCGGGAGCGGCACGATCAAGATCGGCCTGGTCGGCTGCGGCGGACGCGGCAGCGGCGCGGCCGTCAACGCCATGAACGCCGGCAAGGACGTGCGGCTCGTGGCCATGGCCGACGTCTTCGAGGACCGGCTCAAAGGTGCCCGCGAGCGGATCAAGAAGGAGAAGCCCGAGCAAGTAGACGTGAGCGACGACCGCTGCTTTGTGGGCTTCGACGCCTACCAGAAGCTGCTCGCAAGCGGCATCGACGCGGTGCTCTTGGCCCCCGCTTCGCACTTCCTCCCGATGCACTTCAAGGCCGCGGTGGATGCCGGCAAACACGTCTTCTGCGAGAAGCCCCACGCCCTGGACGTGCCCGGGCTCAAGCTGGCCATGGCCGCCTGCGAAGAGGCCAAGCGCAAGGGCCTGAGCGTCGTCTCCGGCCTCTGCTGGCGATACGACACCGGCGTGCGCGAGGCCATGAAGCGGATCCGCGACGGGGCCATCGGCGAGATCGTGGCCATTCAGGAGACCTACATCACCCAGCCCTACATCCTCCGCGAGCGCCAGCCCGGCTGGAGCGAGATGTACTACCAGGTGCAGAACTGGTATCACTTCAACTGGCTCTCGGGCGATCAGACCGCCCAGCAGCTCATCCACAGCATCGACAAGGCATCTTGGGCCTTGGGCGACAAGCCGCCGGTGAAGGCGTGGGGACTGGGCGGGCGCCAGGTGTGCGTCGAGCCTAAGTACGGCGACCAGTTCGACCATCACGCGGTGGTCTTCGAGTACGAAAGCGGCGTCCGCGTGTTCGGCTTCTGCCGCGACATGCCCGGCTGCTACAACGAGACCTCCGACGTGATCTTCGGCACCAAGGGCCGGGCCTATCTGCCCGGCCGCCCGCGGATCGAAGGCCAGACCAAGTGGCGTTACAAGGGCGGGCCGAACAAGATGTACGACAACGAGCACGCGGAGCTATTCGCGTCGATCCGCTCTGGCAAGCCGGTCAACAACGGCAACTATATGTTTACGAGCACGATGCTGGGCATCCTCGCCCAGATGGTCTGCTACACGGGCCAGGAGATCGCGTGGGACGATGCGATGAAATCAACGCACTCGTTCAGCCTGCCGCGCTATGACTGGGACGCCGAGCCGCCGGTCAAGCCTGGGCCGGACGGCGTGTATCCGACGGCCATGCCGGGGATCAGCAGGCAGTAGGCAGAGGGCAGTAGGCAGTAGCGGAGAGCCGCTTGCGGCTTAGCCCGTCCCGAAAGCAGTAGCCAGACGGGTGGCCGCAATGGCTTGCGGGAATCGTTACGGGGCGGCGTTGACGGCGGGTCGCTCACCCCGCTAATATGGTTGTAGGGGAAGGAGGACAGGCATTCCTGCCTGTCACAGGAGTCATCCATGTCTGTCTCCGCTCAACCTGATGTCCCCGCCGTTGATCGCGCCCCTCCGGCCGTGCCGAGCGATCCCATCTGGCGGTTCAGCGTGCGGGAATACCACGAGATGATCCGTGCCGGGATTCTCACCGAAGGCGACCCGGTTGAACTTCTGGATGGGTGGCTGGTGCCGAAAATGACGAAGAACCCCCCGCATTGCGTGGCCACGTATCTTGTGCGCCGTGCCCTGGAACGAATTGTTCCCCAGGGTTGGTACGTAGACTCGCAGGGTGCGATCACGTTGGCCACGAGCGAGCCCGAGCCCGACGCGGCCATCGTCCGTGGCGATCCTCGCGCCTACGTCGATCGTCATCCTAGCCCGGAAGACGTGGCCTTGGTCGTGGAAGTGGCGGACGCGAGCCTCCATCGCGATCGGACCTCCAAGAAGCGGCTCTACGCCCAGGCCGGCATTCCGGTCTATTGGATCGTCAATCTGGTCGAGCGCCGCGTCGAGG
Organism: uncultured Planctomycetaceae bacterium; assembly: GCA_964354245.1. Lineage (GTDB taxonomy): Bacteria > Planctomycetota > Planctomycetia > Pirellulales > Thermoguttaceae > CAYGZI01. The sequence goes on along the minus strand of CAYGZI010000391.1, from coordinate 727 downwards.
TTTACACCGACCCCTCCGGCCCGACGGACGAGCCCGACTACCGGCAACAGTGCACTTTCGGCAAGTCCGAGGAAGTGCCGCTCGTGGTAGAACGGCGCGAAGTGGGACGCATCGCGGCAAGCGCGATGCTCCCGTGAGTGGCGTGGAGAGACGGTAGATGGGACTGCGCTGCGCTTGTCCCATACGCATCAAGGTCATTCTAAGTGGTGTATCCAATGTTGGATCAATTGGGCCAACAGCTTGGCAAAGACCTCGCAAAGGATCCGCCAGGGCTTCTGGCTGCGGGTCTGGCCCAAACCCCCGTGCGATTTTCAGAGCTTGAAGATCGGTTCGATTTGCCGGCGCATCCGTGCCAACGCCGACACTTCGGCGACGGAAAGCAAAGACACGGTGACGCGGTATGCGCTGCGTGCGGGAGAGCACTCCCAACAACTGCACGACGAGTTGGCGGCCTTGGCAGAGTCGCAAGTCAGCAAGGCCATCAACACGGCCTTTGTGGTAGAATCCCTTTCCGACTTCACCCCTTGTGGGTCTGCACCGTTTGCAGCGTCTGCTCCGCCCCCACGCTGGCGGCTTTGGCACAATCGAAGCTATGGGCCGGGCAATGGGAGCAGTCGCCCGAGCCGCGCCCCTCTTCCGGCCGCACCACGTGCAGCCGGCGGACCTGGACCGTCGTCTCCATGCCCGAGGCGTCGTGGGAAACGGTCTGCGAGACCGGCTCGTTCTC
>CAYGZI010000390.1:0-5994 GCA_964354245.1 uncultured Planctomycetaceae bacterium | reverse complement strand
GGGGACCGTTGCTTGACTCACCAGCCACTTGTCCCACTTCCGATGAAACAGAACAAACGCACTGAGTTGGTCTCTTCGGCGAGGACCTGAATTGCCATCCCCTCAGTGAAGCTGGTATTGGGCATTTGTGGCCTCCTGGGTATGAGCCTGATGTGTGCCCATTCCTTCCGGCACTCAGACAGACCGCATCATCGCCGTCCTCGGGTTGCGCGTCGCTTACTATCGTCCATCATTGTCGATAAGGCGGCGGTACGCCACGGGACACCCGCTTGGGGAGGTTGCGCCGAAAACCAGGACAGTAGACGTAGGGACGAAGTCCCACCCTACGATTCCTCCGGTTTCGGGTCAACTGTCCGCCAATGTACGGCCGGACAGGAGCTTGTCAAGAGTCGCAACAAGGTGGCGGGGGGAGAGGGAGAGAAAGGGATAAGGGGAAGGGGGGGAAGGGTGAAGGGTGAGAAAGGTGAGCAGGGACCCGTTGACCAGTTGCCCTGGCGCGCAGTGGCAATTGCCATGAGGGCAACTTGGGGTTGCGTCAAGCGGCCGCGGGCCGGTGAGGACGCAAGCGGTGGAGTGGGAACGGGTTGCGGTGATCGGGCTCGAAGGGCGATTGACGTAAGTGACGGTTTGTGGGGAGGGACGAAGAAGGGGAAGTTGCCCTCGGGGCAATTCGACCGCTAAGTCATTGGCCTGACGGAGGTTGTGGCGAAAACGCCGTGGAGCAGTTGGACACAACACTTGTGAGGTATAGGCACTTGCGAACATTGTACCAGCCGTAAGTCCAAGCCTCTAGCCATGTTTCTGGCCGGGGCATCGGCGCAAGAAATGGCCGGGGACTTGACGTTGGACCTCACGCGACATAGGGCAGGTTGGCAACCTGCCCCACGCGGCAACGGCGTCCCCACCCGGCCGTCGGGAATCGTTGCCGCTTTGGGGCAGGCCGGATATCCTTTGGGGTTGAGTGGAGACGAGTTGGAAACTCGTGCTACAGACGACTTGGAAAGTCGTCCTACCTCGGGAAGCGTGCTGGAGACGACTTGAAAGTCGTCGTACCGACGAGTTGATAGTCGTTTTGCAGACGACTTGAAAGTCGTCCTACCAAGGACAAGGCCGCGGGGCGGAGAATTCATGGTGGAGACAGAACCGCAAGCTTCGTCAGGCGGTCCGATGGTCGGGAAGGAAGCGGCCCAGCGGGCCGGGGCCGCCAGCGGGCTTGGACCCAGCGGGCTAGTGCCCGCGGATGAGCTGGCCCTGCTGCGCGCGGCAGTGGAGGCGTCGCCCGAGGCGGTGTTGTTCGTCCATCGTGCCACGCTCCAGGTTGTCGCGGCGAATCCGGCCGCCTGCGAGCTGCTGGGGTACTCGCCCGACGAGCTGCAAGGCGCGGAGCTGCCGACGATCCTGCCGGAGGCCGCCGGACTAATGGCGACGGCCCGCCGCGACGCGTCTGATCCGTCGGGGCCAGGAGGAGAGAGTCTCGCCATCGAGAAGGCGGCATTCCGCAACCGTGCTGGCGGGATCGTACCGGTGGAGTGCCGGGTCCGAGTCGTGGCGGCATCATCCGGCGAGTACCTGGTGCTCGTGGTTCGCGCCGCGGCCGAGAGTTCCGGCACGCCAAGCGAGGACCGCGGCGCACCGGCCGAGGCTTCCAGCCCGGTTGCGGGTGACGGGGGGCGGGTGACGGGTCTTCACCGCGCGCTACCCACCACCCGCCACCCGCCACCCGCCGAAGGCCGCGATGCCGTGACCGGGCTTCCCGATCGGCGCCAGTTTGAAGGGCGGCTGATGGTGGCCTTGCGCAAGGCCCGGTGCCGCGGCGACTATCGTTTCGCCGTGCTCTTCATCGACCTGGATGGATTCAAAGCGGTCAACGACGCTTGGGGCCACTTGCACGGCGACCGCGTCTTGCAGGCAATCGGCGCACGGCTGGCGGGCTGCATCCGCCCGGAGGACATGGTGGCCCGCTTCGGCGGCGACGAGTTCACGGTGCTCTTGGACCACCTGCACGGCCCGTCGGACGCGGTCCGCGTGGCGGAGCGGATCCAATCGCAGATGGCGACGCCCCTGGAGGTCGAGGGCCGCCGCTCAGAGATCACCGCCAGCATCGGCATCGCCCTGAGCTGGCACGGCTACCGCGACCCGGAGGCCATGCTCCAGGATGCGGACCGGGCAATGTACCGGGCCAAGGCCGAGGGCAAGGCCCGCTATTTCGTCTGGGCAGCGGGGGGAAAGGATGAGGGATGAAGGATGAGGGATGAGGGATGAACGGGAATGAACAATGGCCAAGGGTGGCTTGCTGCACTGGTCGTTGAGCTTTGGTCCGTGGTCATTTTAGCGTTGTCCTGCCGACAAGAACCGGCTACATTTGGGAGTCCTTATGAGTTCTCTTATGGCAATTGCCTGTGCTAGTGTCTTAGTCGCGGCCCCGGGCGCTGAGGGTTCTCCTCGGCTCCCGGAGATAAAGTTCGAGAAATACACGCTCCCGAACGGGTTGCAGGTGATCCTGCACGAGGATCACTCGACGCCGATCGTGGGAGTGAACGTCTGGTATCACGTGGGGTCGAAGGACGAGCGGCCCGGGCGGACCGGCTTCGCGCACCTGTTCGAGCACATGATGTTCCAGGGCACGAAGCACTACGACGCCGATTACTTCGGCCCCCTGCAGAAGGCCGGCGGACGCCTCAACGGCTCGACCAGCCAGGACCGCACGAACTACTGGGAGACGGTGCCTTCGAACTACCTGGAGCTGGCCCTGTGGATGGAATCGGACCGCATGGGCTTCCTCTTGCCCGCCATGACCCCCGCGCGCCTCGGCAACCAGCGCGACGTGGTCAAGAACGAGCGGCGGCAGAGCTACGAGAACCGGCCTTACGGGCTGACCTACGAGACGATCCTGGCGGCGGCATATTCGCCCGATCATCCCTACAGTTGGCCGACTATTGGCTCGATGGCGGACCTCGACGCCGCGTCGCTGGAGGACGTGAGCAACTTCTTCCGCCGCTACTACCATGCGGCTAATGCCAGCCTGTGTATTGCCGGCGACTTCAATCCGGCCGAGGCGAAGCGGCTGGTGGCCAAGTACTTTGGCCCTTTGCCGTCGGGTCCGAAGGTGGAAAAGATCAACGTGGCGGCGCCGCCGTTGCAGAAGCCGCAGCGGATTCAGATGACCGACCGCGTGGGCCTGGCCCGGCTGTACCTGGCCTGGCACAGCGTACCTGCGTTTGCCCCCGACGACGCCGAGCTGGAGGTCCTGGCCGACATCCTCGGCAACGGCAAGACCTCGCGGCTTCACCGTACTCTCGTGCGCGACAAGCAGATTGCCCAGGAAGTCCACGTCTCTCAGAACTCGCAGGAGCTGGCCGGGGGATTTATGATCACTGCGTCGGCCCGGCCCGGCCACAAGCTGGCCGAGCTGGAGGCCGCGATCCTGGAGGAGATCGCCCGCATCCAGGCCGAGCCGCCCGCCGCCGAAGAGGTCGCCCGGGCGGTCAACCGCACCGAGGCCCAGTTGGTCCGCGCCCTGGAGTCGATCAGCGAGTTCGGCGGCCGGGCCGACCGGCTCAACATGTACAACGTCTATACGGGCGACCCGGGATACCTCAACAAGGACTTCGGCCGGTATCTGAAGGTCGATCCGGCGGGCGCCCATCGCGTGGCCAAGACATATCTCACCGACAAGCGCATCACGCTGGAAGTCGTGCCGGGCAAGGAGGTGACGATTACGCCTGACCCGCGCATCGCGGCAGCGGCCAAGCGTGCGGAATTGGCCAAGGGCGAGCGCCCGCTGGTGGTGAAACCCTCGCCGCCGCCTTCCGAAGACGCCGATCGCCTGGCGCTTCCCAAGGCGGGACCCGAGCCCACGTTCCGCCTCCCGCCGATCCACCGCGGCAAGCTCTCCAACGGGATGGACCTCTTGGTGGTGGAGAATCACGAGATGCCCTCGGTGAGCATCCACGCTTTGTTCCCTGCCGGGCGGTGCGGCGATCCTTCGTCGAAGCCCGGCCTGGCCGCACTGATGACCGCCGTGTGGGACGAGGGCACCGACCGCCGCTCGGCCATGGAGATCGCCGAACAATTGGCCGGCATCGGCGCGAGCTTCTCGGTCTCGGCGGATTGGGACGACACGGTGGCCCGGCTCTACTGCCTCAAGCGCCACCTCCCCAGTGCGTTGGACGTCTACAGCGACGTTCTGCAACGCCCGGTTTTCCCCGAGGCGGAACTCGATCGCCAGCGCAACATTGCCCTGGGCCGATTGCTCCAGATCCGCGACGAGCCGAACGCCTTGGCAAGCATGGCCGTGGTCGGCACGCTCTACGGCCAGGATCACCCGTACGGAAGACCGCAGGCCGGCACCCCGAGTGGGCTCAAGTCGATCGCGAGGGACGAGCTGAAGGAGTTCTACCAGCGTTGGATCCGGCCCGATCGTGCCACGCTCATCGTCGTCGGCGATACGACGCTCGGGGAGATTTCCGGCGAGCTGGAAAAGGTGCTCTCGGGCTGGAAAGCTGCGGCAGCGCCCGTTGAGAATGAGTTTCCCCATCTTCCCGCGCCCAAGCCGGCCGAGATCGTGCTCATCGACAGGCCGGGGGCGCCCCAGTCGGTGATCGCCACGGCCTTGATCGGCGCCCCCCGCACCTCGCCCGACTACTTCTCGCTTTGGGTCATGAACACCGTCTTCGGCGGACAGTTCTCCAGCCGGCTCAATATGAACCTCCGCGAAGAGAAGGGCTACACCTACGGGGCCCGCAGCCAGTTCGACTGGCGGGTCCGCCAGCCGGGGCCGTTTGCGGCGATTTCCAGCGTGCAGACCGCCGTGACGCACCTGGCCGTGGCCGAGTTTCTCAAGGAGCTTGAAGGGATGCGCGGCAAGCGGGCGCTGGGCGCCGAGGAACTCGATTTCTGCAAGAAGTACATCACCCGCGGCTATCCGGCCGGTTTTGAAACGCCCACAGCCGTGGCCCATCAATTAGAGACCCTCGTCCTTTATCACTTGGCCGACGACTACTTCAACTCCGTCGTACACAAGGTAAGTGCCGTTGCGGCGGAGGACGTCGTTGGCGTGTCGGACAAGTACCTCGACCTCGGGCGCCTTCAGGTGATCGTGGTCGGCGACCGCGCAAAGATCGAAAAGCCGCTCCGCGAGCTGCCGATCGGCAAGCGCCTCACGGTGCTGCGGTTTGACGAGGACTTCCGCCTCGTGCCGGCCGAGTAGGGCAGGCGTCTCGCCTGCCCAGGCGAAGTAGGGTTCGGGGTTCAGGGTTCAGAGCCGGGGCGTGTCGGCCCGGTCCAAAGCAACGTAGGGCCGGCTGTGCCGGCCGCTGACTCATTCACCTCGTGACGACGCTCTGCGTCGTCACGCCCGCTCTCCGTCGTCACGCCCGCTCTCCGTCGTCACGCAACCTTCCAAGCCGGGCCGTGTCGGCATCGCGACGCCCTTGTAAGACGACTTTCAAGTCGTCCCACGCAGCATCCCTCGCGCGAAGCGCCGGACGGCTCTGAAACTCGTCCCACCTCCCGCAAGTGACAGCCGCCTGGAGCGGGCATCGTGCCCGTGGGGCAGGTTGGCAACCTGCCCCACTGTGTGCGCACAAGCGGCATTGACGTTCTACCGGTGCCACCCAGCCGCCCCGATCATCCCCAATCGCCCCGGCCCAATTGCGAGGCGAATCGTCCCCAGCCTTAGAGTGACGGGGCTTGGTTGCCGTCGTCCAACCGCTTGGAATCCGCAGCACATCCGACAAGACTATTGACATCGGTGGCTGCTGGATTTAGAGTATGAGCATCCCGCTTCTTGAGGAATGCTGTATCCCTATTGGAGGGAATCGCCATGAGCGCCGCACGTGCCCGTCGGGGCCGGTTACGTCGATCCTTGTTGAAGTGTTTCGATGGCCGCTTCTCTGCTTATCGCGGCACTTCCTTCCGTAAGGCCCGGCTTGAAGTGCTGGAGCCCCGGCTGGCGCTAACGGCCCCGACCTTCTTGCCGTTGCCCGACACCGT
>CAYGZI010000389.1:0-6016 GCA_964354245.1 uncultured Planctomycetaceae bacterium | reverse complement strand
CGCGGCAAGGTGCTCGGCTTCATCGGCGCTAAAGGGGGCGTAGGCACGACCACCGCGGCCTTGAACGTGGCCCTGGCCCTGGTCGCGCCGGAAAGATCCGTCGCCGTCGTCGAGATGCGGCCCTACATGGGCACCGTGGCCCAGCAGCTCGGCGTTACAGCCTCGCTGAACATCGAGCCCCTGCTGCCCTGTCAAAACCCCGGAGACATCAACTCGCGGACCTTGAGCACGTGCCTGGCGCGCCACCCGACGGGCCTGCAACTGCTGCTGGCCCCGCCCAGCTTCAACGATCAGCAGGAAATCGCCCCGCAACAGGCCGAAGAGATCCTCAAAGTGCTCTCCAGCATGGTGGAGTACGTGATTGTCGATTTTCCTTGCCAGCCCACGCGGGCTGTCCGGGCTGGCCTGCGCTGCTGCAATTTCGTCGTCCTGGCAGTCGAGTTGGAGGCCGCCTGCCTGGCCTCGGCCCAGGCGATGCTCAGGGGGCTCGATTCCTGGGGAGTGGGCGGCAACTCCGTTGGCGCGGTGCTGCGCCATCGCCCGGCGACCGGCTCGCCGATCAGCGTGGGCTACGCCCGCACGCACCTGAGCTGCGGCATCGTCGGCGTGATCCCGCCGGAGCCGGACCTGTCCACGGTCGTTCTGAAGGCCGGGCAGCCTCTGGTGCTCTCCCACCCCGAGAGCACCGCCGCCGTGGCCCTGACCGAGCTGGCGGCCCGGCTGACGGCGGACCAAGTGCCGGCCCTGGCGTCCTAGGGAGCACGAAGGTGCTCCGCCCGCTCGCGGGCGAGTGCATCGACATTCATAACGTATGATTGATTAGGTGGATTGAGTCGGGCGGTTGGCTTCTGGGTCGGCAGGCCCTGCCCAAGCCGTGCCGCTCGCCAAACAGTGTATGGACCTTTTCGCTCGTCTGCCGTGCTCTACGAACGCGGTCTTGCCCGTGTTGAGTGTTGTCTGCCGGCCCGTGAGCCGGCACGCCTGCACCTTGATCGACACCAGGAGTGATCGCCATGAGTTGCCACACGCAACCCGGAAGTGCCGTTCCTGAACGCGCCGCCCCCTGCCGCACGCCCACCGTGCTGTGCATCGACGACGACCCGCAGGTCTCCGAAGTGATCCAGGATTGGCTGGACGCCTACGAGGTGAGACTGCTGCGGGCTTTTTTCGGCACGCACGGCCTGTGGATGGCGGCGACGCAGAAGCCCGACGTGATCGTCACCGACCTGCGCATGCCCCAAGCGGACGGCGCTACGGTGATCGAGTGCCTGAAGCGGAACGAGCGGACCGCCGCCATTCCCATCATCGTGCTCACCGCCCTGCACGAGCCCGGGCTGCAGCGTCAACTGAAGAAAATCGGGGCGTCGAGGTACCTGACCAAGCCGATCCACTTCAACGACCTGCTCCGCGAGTTGGAGCGGTACATCGAGGTACGGATCAAGCCGTTCGAGGAGCCGTAGGCAGCCCAACGGCGCCGGTCGCGGTTGGTCACGTTGACCCCATCTGCCAGATTCACCGAGGACAGGACAAACGGGACATCACTGATTTTCGGGCGTGGTCCGTCGACAGGAGTCCCGGGTCGGTTTTGGTCCGTTGGCCACGGAGACGGCTCGGACCTTGACTCCGGCGCGTAATCTGGCTATACTCTTCCTAGAATGAGTTAAGTTGTCGTCATTGCGCGAACTGCGCAGGAACAGTTCAGGAAACTGGACGCTCGACGGCGCTCGACCCTGAAGCAGGCCATGCGAGCGCATCTGGAACGGGCTCCTACGCGGGAGAGCAAGAGCAGGATCAAGCGGCTCGGGGGGCTGCGCCAACCGCAGTACCGCTTGCGCGTCGACGACGTGCGGGTGTTCTACGATGCGAACGAAGCCGAGAAACGGGTCAAGGTCTTGGGGTTTGTCGAGAAGCCGGAGACCCATCGGTGGTTGCAGGACCACGGGGTGCCAGAATGAAAACGCACACGATGACCGAAGCCAAGAACGACATTTGCAGCATCATCCGGGAAGCGGAGAAGAACGAGGTTCTGATCACCCGCCACGGCAAGCCTGCCGCCGTGGTGATCGGTTTCCGCGACGAGGACGAGTGGTTCGACTACAAGCTCCAGCACGACGAGCGATTCCTCCGGAGAATCGCAAAGGCAAGAAGGGAGATCCGCGACGGAAAGTTCGTCAACCTGGACGAGCTTCAGGATTGAACAAGGATGGGCCTGCACCAGAGGGGATAAAGGGGACAGGCGCATATATTGGGAATTGTGGGAATCTAGGGAAGAGTGTGAGGCCGCGGCATATTGCCCATTCGTCCCATACTCGTCAGTATATGCGCCTGTCCCCTTTTCTAGTTCGGCTTTTTCAATTCGCCGTTCTTGTAGAGCAGGAGGCCGCACTGGAAGACGGTCCGCATGGGGTCGGCCAGGTCGGGCTGGCCCTTGGTTAGGTCCTCACAGGGCTTGGGTTTGACGTCGCGGGCGAGGCGGAAGTAAAAGTCCTTACCGAAGACGAAGCCGCCGGGCTGGTCGGCCTCCACGAGCATGGCGATGATTGGGCGGCTTGCGTCTTTCCAGACTGCGCGGGTCTTCCACTGGCCTTTGATTTCCTCGGCCATGTAGACCGCGCCGGAGTCGGTGACGAAGAAGAACGCCCCGTCGGTCGTAGCCACGTGGAAGGGCTCTGAAAACGGCACATCGAAGAAATCCACACGCAGGCGCCACTCGCCGTTCCAACTCGTGCCTTGGGCGCTCGTCCGCCTGAGGCGAAGACGATAGTCCCCGACAGTGACACGGCCATTTACCAGTGCGACAAGGACGATGTGATTCGAGGACGCGACGATAAAATCGAAATCGCGGCGGCCCTCTCGTGCGCCGCGTCGAAAGGCGCTGTTGACGAATACTAGGTTGGAGGCGAGGCCAGTGTCGGTGTACGACCCGAGGAACGGGACCTCGGGCGTCCACGCCGCCGGGTCTTTCGTTGACGCGGATGGCTGCGTAGCCTCTTTGCCCGGAAGCTGCGCGGAATGGTGTGCTTCGCGCGCGGTCGACGATTCCGCACGGGGCGACGCCTTCCCAATGACAAAGCGTGTGCGAAACAAGTTATAGAGCCACGAAGGTCCGCCCCCCGTTCCCCACAAGTACCCACCGCCGACTCGCCATCGGTGAGGCGCGTTATGAGGCCGCACCCCTATCCAAAAGCTGCCGCGTTGCGAAAGTGCTTCCCCTTCGTCGGGCCTTGCGTCCTTGAGCGGCTTCACGTCGCCGCGCTCCAAGTCCGCCCGGAACCATCGGATGTCCTTGGGCTCCCACCTCCACCCCTCGGCCGCGCTAAACGTCCAATAACGCTCCGCCGGACTCAGGTAGTCGCTCACGGAAGGCGACATATCGTCGTGTATTCGGATATGCGGCGCCGGCTCCCACTGATACGAGAGGAGATGCCCATCGGCAACTACGCCGAAGTTCATCGCCGACGGGCCCGGGAGCCACCCGCGCGCCTCCCCACCCAACGCCCACGGAACGCAGCAGAATAGCAGAACCAACGCGCCGGCGAAGCGAGTCATCTGAAAGCCCTCCCATAGATCAGTACGTGCTCACCGTGGCCTGGATTTCCGGCGTGCCTAGCGTGTTCTTCTTGATGAGCATCACGGGGGTCTGGACCACGGTAAACTGGCCATCGCCGTTGATGTCACGGCCATTCTCTCCCAGATTGCGCTCTATGATGAATGGAGCGGTCGGATTCTGAGGGGGGGGCGGATTCTGTATCGTGCCCCAGTACCCGGCGATCATTCCCTCGCCGTAGTTTGGCGCAAGGCCGTCCTCAAAGTAGCGGAGCCTGGCCTCCTCGTCGGCGCCCCAGTAGACCCGCCCGTAACTCGGGTCCATCCACATTGTTGTGGTGCCGATAGTGAACTGGGTGAATCCGTGATCTGAGAAATTGGCAAAGGGGTTGTCGTTCGGGCCCTTGCCCTGGAGCCCCTGGTTGTCCGTCACGTCCGCATACCGAAAGTTGTAGGCGTTATGGGCTGCATTCACGAAGTCCCCGTTTGCCGGGAGCACGTTCAGGTACGGGTACTCCTCGACAATCGCCCGTACTTCCTCAGGTGTCCGCCCGGGGATACTCTCGATCGCTCGGGCACTGGAGCCCGCGCCGTGGAATTCCCACGACTTGATGAGGAACCCCTGGCCCTCCTTCCCCCCTTCGGTCCCAGTGGGGTAGACCGTGACCATATCATTTTGCCGTTGGATCCCCTGGGCCTTGAGCACGTCCAACATGAAGTGCGTCCAGCTCTGGCACCGGCCGTCGCCGAGCGTGCCATCGCTCCAAAGGCTTGGCGTGAGCAGCGCCTTCGTAGGCGATGTAGGCGGCTCTACAACTGGAACCTTCCAGTCCTGATAGTACCAGAGCGGCAGGTCGTCCACGCGGGCCACCGAGTTGACAGAGAAGACATTGTTCCAAACGTCAAGGATGACGTCATTCTCGGCAACGTCGCCCTGCGCGTAGTGCGACCCCAAGTGGACCACGGTGTGATACATGGGGCTGACCTGTGGAGTGTCGAGCGTCAGGTAGAGGTCGTTGCTGCTGGTGCCTGGCGCCATCGAGCCCGGCCCGAGGAACTCCGGGTCCGGCCAGTTCTGGACCGTCGCCAACCAATTCAGCTCAAAGTCGTCGTAGTGCATGACGCAGTTCGGAAAGGGAATCTCGGCAGCCGTTTCAGGCAGTGTGACCGTGTCGCCCGAGACCCACGCCTCAGTCCACGGAATGGTGATGTCGTTTGGGCCCCAGGCGTGGATCCAAATGGGTTTCCCTGACCACCCCTCATGGTCCGGGAACTTGAACTCAGCGCTGACCATCAAGGTCTCGCCGCGCACATAGGCCACGGGATACTTGTGGTCGTTCGGGCCGTCGGCGCTGCCGTCCAGGTCCTCGTCCAGCCATTGCGGCTCTTCGTACTGCGAATCCGGCGTGTTCTGCTCCGGGTCCCTGAAGATGGGCCGGCTTCCCTGGAAAGTCACGGAGTGAAGGCGCAGGTCTTTGACCTTGAGGGTGACCGTCGCCTGGTTGCTGAAGTAGGTCCCGTCGTAGGCGCGGTATTGCATCGTGTTCGTGCCCACGAAACCTAAAGGCGGAAAAGGCTGGTAGGCGAATCCGCCATCGCCGGACCAGGAGAGCAACGTCCCGGAAGACGGGCCTTGGTCAAGGGAGGCCGAAAGTGGGTCGCTGTCCGGATCGTAGTCGTTCCCCAGCACTCCAGGGGCTTCGACGGCCAAGACAACGTCTTTGAGCGTCATGTAGTAGTCGTTCGCGGCCACCGGCGGCATGCCGCCACCGCCGCCGCCGTAGCCGTCGAGAGTGGAGAATCCGGTGCCGAGAGTGCTTGCGCCGTCGCTCTCGGTGGGGAGCTCGCTGGCGAGGCTGGCCTCGGCCAGCCGGCGCGCGGAGCCAATCGAGGAGAACAGCTCATCGACCCACAGTAAGCTCCCCAGGAACCGGTGCGACGTGAAGTCCACGGTGGCCGGGTGCGACAGGGCTTGGGCAACGTAGTCGATCTGCGACCGGGCCGCTTGCTCATACATGGCAGCCTTGTCCACTGGCGCGTCGCGAGCGGTCAGAAGGTCCCTGGTATCGGCGAGGATCTGGGAAAGGGTGTCCGAATCGTCGTGGAGAGTCGCCAGTGCCGACAGGTACTCTGAGCTATGGTCGGCCAGGGTGGGCAAGCGGAACCGCCACTCGTCGGTCTTGGACGTGTCCAGCGTGCTGCCTGGGCTTTTCTCCCAGGGATAAAAGAGTTGCACCAGCGGCATTCCGAAAAGGATTTCCAGGATCCCGCCGCCTGGGGCGGCCCGCACCTCAAGGGGCTCAGGCATGGCGAGCCGGCGCCACTGTGACCCCGGCGTCTTGCCGCGTTTTCGCCTTGCCCAGATCCCGCCCCCCCCCCTGCCTTAACAGCTTTTTCGCGCCCATAATGCGTCCTCCCCTTTCCAGTTTTCGTGCGGATCGACAGTAAAGCCGGATTGCCCGGATTTCGA
>CAYGZI010000388.1:0-6067 GCA_964354245.1 uncultured Planctomycetaceae bacterium | reverse complement strand
GCTGAAGACGTTTCCCGGCTTCAGGTCGCGGTGGACGACGCCGTGGTCGTGCAGGCAGGCCACGCCGCCCCCGATGCCGGACAGCCACGCCAGGGCCTCCTCCTGCGGCATCCCGCGGGGATGGGCCGAGATCGCCTCCTCCAGCGACTGCCCGGTGACGAACTCCATCACCACCCAGTTGTCGCCGGTCTGGTCGTGGCGGATGTCGAACACGGAGAGGAGATTGGGATGCTTGAGATTGAGGCAGTGGCGGATCCCGCGGAGTTCGACGTCGAGGTTTCGGCGGATCAGCTTGAGGGCCACCTCTTTGCCCGCGTCGCTCAGCGCGTAGTACACCTCCCCGAACCCGCCGTGCCCGACCCCACGCTTGATCGTGAACCCCTCCAGCGGCGTGGAACCGCTGGGGTAGGTGAAACGGCCCCCCGGAGGCGCCGACGCGGCGGCGCCGGCCTCCGTGGCACGCAAACTCGCGGCGTTTTGTCCGTTCGGTTCCACGGTAGCCAGCGGTTCTGTCATGAGTCCCCATCCTGCGGGCCGTCCGTAGGATTCAATTCCGTCCTACCTACGTCCGATCCGCGAACAATTGCTCAGCGCATTATTGTACCACGAACCAGCCCTCTTTCCCCGTTCCGCCAACGCATATCCCCCTCGCGGGTAACAAGGCTATCGGCTATCAGCTTTCAGCTTTCAACGTCCTGCCCGCCGCTGATAGCTGACGGCTGATAGCTGATAGCTCCCCTCACACCGGCTCCAAACTCAGCGAAAAATGCGGCCCGACCACTCGGGAACTGTAAGCGATCGGGCCTCGGTCCTTTTGCCGGACTCCGTCGATCTCCAGCGTCCCCTTCGAGCGGAGGTACAACTGCCCTTCCTGCCGGTGCAAAACCACGTCGCTCGGCCAATCGCGGCAGACCACGTGGCTCTGCGGCTTGGGGCCCAGCACGCACGTGTCGGCCATCAGTAAGACGGCATCGACCGTCGGTTCCGTCCGATGGTGGCTCAGAAAATCGAGCCGGGCCGTCGCACTCAACGCGTGCGGCCTGCGGAAGAGCAATCGCACCGCATCCCCCAACTGAAGCCTGCACCCGTCCCTCAGCAGGGCAACGTGCTCCACGCGCCGATTCTCCACGCGGACCTCCCGGAACGCCTCGATCAGGTATCCTTCCCCATCCCGCCGGATGCGGGCGTGCCGCCCGGAAAGGTCGCCCAGGATCGGCACGTCGGCCTTGCCCGCGGCCGACGCCTGCCCCAGGATCACCTCATCCCGCAGGCAGACCCAGTATCCCCCGACGCCGTCCACCCAGAGCAGAAACCGCTCGCTTCTATGACCGTTGCACCGGTCCATGGGATTGGTTTTCCGGGAGTGGGAGGCGAACCAGATCATTGTGACGCACCAAGTTCGGGCGGGCGAGCCGTGAACTCCAAAGACGGTTACTACAGACCCGAGAGCCGGAGGTGAAGATTGCAAACTGCAAATTGAAAAATGCAAATTGCATACTGCAAATTGAAAAGTGCCAGTGCCGTCCTGCAATTTGCAATTCTCAATTTGCAATTTGCAATTTGCACTTTTCAATTCACGCTCGGCCTATCGCGTCTTCGCCACGCTGGCGGTCCCCGGGGCGGCCTTGCCGTTGGCGCCGGCCGCCGCGGGCGAGGCACTGGCCTTGGCGGCCGGTCCCGACGCGGCAAAATGCCGGCTGATCTCCTCCAGGACGTTCGCCGCGCTGGGCTCGCTCACCGGGATCTCGCCCGCATAGTAGCCCTCCGAGTTCACCAGCCGCTCCTCCACGTCCAGCCGCGTGCGCATGTCGCTGACCAATTCCTTGATGCGGCTCAAGTGGCTGTCGTCGAACTTGTAGTTGCTGGTGGTCTGGGCCGCAGCCACCATCTGGAGCCGCGCCTGGCAATTCTCCACCTCCACCAACAACTGCCGCCGCGCGTCCAGCATCCCCTTGAGCTTCTTCTGCGCCCCTTCCAGGCTCCTCTGCCGGGCCTGGAGCGTGTCCTTCCAGCTATTGAGCGTGGCCTCGGTCGTCGTGTAGCGGGCAAAGCGGGTAGCCAGGTCCGACCGCACCTGCCCGGCCGTGTACGTGCGACCGCCGTAGCTGAAGCTCTCCTTGCCCGACTTGGCATCCGCCGTGAGCTTCAGCAGGTCCTCTTTGTCCTTGGCCAACCTCGTCTCCGTGTCGGCGATTTGCCTTTCGAGCTTCGCCATCTCCACCTCTTCCTTGGCGATGGCCTGGACGTTCTTGCGGACCTCGGGCTCCAACTCCTTAATCATGCGGCGGGCCCGCTCGATCTCGAACTCCACCGGGACGGAACTCTTGACCGAGTCCTTCATGCGTCCGACCGAGGTGCGGACGTAGCTCCACGCATCCCAGCCGAAGAAGAACATGGCCAGCGCCACTACGAGCCCCGCTCCCACCACCAGCTTCAACAGTGTCTTGATCATACCATTGCTCCCTTTTTGCAGACGGCCTCGATCTGGATGGTTCCCCAATGGACGATTGCCGGCGGCCACCGGATGGCCGCCTGGGGGGCTATTCGCCCGGCGGGCAATGATCTTGGGAAAAGTCGCGCCCCCACCAAAGGACCCGGTTCTTCGCCCTTGATGGGACCACCCGCCCGGGGGAGGTTTGCAGCCCTGGGCCTCGCCGGGTATCCTCTATTCTTGCCGGTGCGATTTCGGCAGATTTCCCAAGTCTCTAGGACTCCGGAAGTCTCTCCCGCTGTCAACCACCCAACTGCCGCACCCCCGCCATGACAACCCCAGTCCCACCAGCGACCGCCGAAACGGACGTGGGTGAGGCCCTCTTCGGCCTGCTGCAGGGGGCCGCCGAGCCGCAGACCGCATCCCAGCTATCCGGCCGTTTGACAGGTCCCATGCGGCCGCTCGGGCGCCAGTTGCCCGCACTGCTTGAGGAGCAGATCCGGGCCCGGCGCCTGGTCCGTTTTGCCCCCTTCCGAGGCAAAGCGCTCCGCTACTGGACCCGCGACCACGCGGCCTACGCCCGAGGGCTGATTCAGGCAGCCCTGGCCGATAAGCCGCGGAGCGCTTCCGACCTGGAGAAGTCGATCGCCAAGCGGCTGGCAGACCTCACCAAGGCCCAGCGCCAGGCGATCCTGGACCAGATGGTCGCCGAGAGGAAGGTCTACCGCCTGCCGAACCTGCCGGGCAGCCGCACCCCGCGCTACAGCCTCTCGCCGCCCGACCCGCGCGATTACCTCCGCACCCCGGTCGGTCGGCTGCGCAGGCAGATTGAGCGTCTGGCCGAGGAGTTGGCCCGGTTCGGGGTAGCGACGGAGGATACGTTTTCGGCGGCTGTGGAGCTGCTTGGAGTGAAACCCCCGGATGCGGCTGCGCGCGCGGCCGCAGCGCGTGCGGATGCGTGGTCGGCAGCCGCGGCGCGTGCGGACTTCGCCGCCGCCTTTGACGCGGCTTTCCACGATCTGGATCGACAGCGCGGATCGCACAACTTCATCAGCCTCGTCGATCTGCGCCAAGCCCTCGCGCGCTTCTCCCGCGAGCAGTTCGACCAGGGCTTGCGCGACCTGCGGGCCGCGGGCCTCTACGGCCTGAGCGCGGCCGAGGGCATCCACGGCATCCGGCCCGAAGACCGCGATGCCGGGATCGAGGAGGCGGGGACGCTGTTGGTTTACGTTTCCAAGAAGGTGTGACACAGTAGGCATGGACGACTTCCACCAGCACGTGCTCGAGTCCAACCCGTTTTCCGCCAACGCGGTCAACGACCCGTCGGGGGCCGAGGTGGACGTGGAGTCGATCCATGGCCGGCAGTTTGAAGAGTTGATCGGCTATGCCGAGGAGGTGCATCGCCAGCGCGGCCATCTCGGGCAGGTGGTCTGGGGCGAGCCCGGAATCGGCAAGAGCCACCTGCTGGCCCGGCTGTGCCGCTGGGCCGACCGGCAGCACCGCGCTTGCTCGATCTTCCTCCACAATATCCAGCCCGACCCCGAGTCCCTACCCCGCTACGTGCTCAAATGCGTGATCCACCGCTTGATTCTCGGGCGGGACCGCGGGTTTCACGGCACCGCGCTCTATTGGCTCGCGACCCGCTTCATCTGCCGGGCCTTGGCGAGATTCCCCGCGCCGGACGATCCGCCCAAGGCCGACCAGGCCCGCGATGCCTACCGCCGCTTCGCCGAGGAAGCCCTGCGCGGGAACCCCAACGCTGGCGTCGATGCCCGGGCGATCTTGGAAGTCCTGTTCCGCTTCTTCCTCTCGGCGTACCGCGGGCGATTCGGCGACGGCTACGAGGAGACGGCCTCGCTGGCCGTGCGATGGCTCGCTGGCGACGACCTGGACCGCGACGAGGCCGCCGAGCTGACCCTGCGCTGCGGGGAGCAGACGGAGAACCCCGTAAGCCTGCCGGGCAAGCAGGCCATCGAGAGCGTGCTGATCGTGCTGGCCGAGCTGGCCTGGCACCGCGGGCAGCCGTTTGTCCTCTGTTTCGACCAGGTGGACAATTTGACCCGGGAGCAACTGGCCGCTTTGACGCAGTTTCTCCACCCGCTGGTGGACCACGCCCGCAACCTGCTGGTCGTCTTTTCCGGCGTGCAGCAGAAGATCCTGGATTATGTCCGGGAGGGCGTGATCCTGCGGGCAGCATGGGAGCGGATCGCGCAGGACGAGCGCGGCATCCAACTCAGCCGCATTGACCGGCGTCAGGCCCGGCAACTCCTGGAGGCCCGGCTGGAGCGGTTTCTGGAGCCGTTCATGTCCGTGCCGGCCATCCGCCAGCGCGTGCAGGAGGACATCCTCTTTCCGCTCGGGCAGGCGTGGTTCGAGGACCGCACCGGCGGACTGTTGGAGTTCCGCCCGCGCGACGCCATCAATTGGGCCCGCGACCGCTGGCGCCAGCAGCAGCGGCGCCTGGTCGAGCGGGGCATGGCGGCGTGGCTGAACCAATGGGCGATGGCGGATCGCGCCAGACCGGCTGCGGCCGCTCCCGTGGCTGCCCCGCAAGAGGCCCGACCCGAGGACCTGCTCAAGCGGATCGACGACCACGTCGCCTGCAAGATCATGGAGCAAATGGCCCGGCGCGAGCTGGAGCCCCACACGCTCCCGCCCGACGCCGCCAACCTCAGCGGCCTGGTCGAGGTGCTCCTGAAGCAAGCGGCTCAAGCCGACCCGGCCTCCCGGATCCAGTGGATCGAGCGCCCGGGGCCGCTCAAGACGGGGCGGCTCCCCGCCTATCACCTCGTGGTGGGACGGCGCGAGGACGGCGGGGCGCCGACCTTCCGGACCGGCGTGACCTTCATCGCCACCGGCAACGCCGCGTCCACGGCGGCCGCACTGCGCCGCATCCTCGACGATCCCGAGCCGCCCGAGCGCGTGCTCGTGGTCTCGGAAACGCGCCAGCCGCTCAAGCTCGGGGCCAAAGGCCAAGACTATCTCGATCAACTGCAAAGCCGCGGTCCGGAGCGGTTCCTGCACGTCGACATCGGCTTCCGCCAGTATGCCGAACTCGACGCCTTGCAGGCGGTGCTCGGCGATGCCCGGTCCGGCGACTTGGAACTGGACCTGCCCAGCGGCGAAGTCCGTCGCCTGACCGAGGAGGAGGTCGTGACCTCGCATCATCGCCAGAACCGCTATCGCCGGCATCCGCTGCTCGGGCAATTGCTGGCCGGTAACACCCTGCAAAGCCCACGGGCTGCAGCCCGTGGGCTTTAGATTCGCTCAGCGTCGAACACAGTTGGCACGCGACAAAAGATGCCCCCGACGATCGAACAACTCGTCTCCCGCATTCACGGTTCTTCCACTCGGCTCGTCCTCGCCGTAGCCGGCGGCGGAAGCCGGGCCATCGCCCACTTGCTGGAAGTCCCGGGCGCGTCGCGGACCGTGCTGGAAGCCTGCGTCCCGTACTCCGAGCCGGCCCTCATCCGTTGGCTCGGCGCCCGGCCCGACCAGTCCTGCTCGGAGCCGACCGCCCGGGCGATGGCCATGGCAGCGTATTTGCGGGCTTGCCGCTACCATAGCGGAGAGTGGAGAGCGGAGAGCGGAGAGCGGGGGACGGGGGAAGAAAGGATGAAGGATGAGGGATCAGGG
>CAYGZI010000387.1:0-6072 GCA_964354245.1 uncultured Planctomycetaceae bacterium | reverse complement strand
GGAGAAAACCATCGCGGGGATGATCGAAGCCGCTCACGGCTTCAACGTCACCCACCGCACAAGCTGACTCACCAGCAGCTTGCCGTCCCAGGGCGATTCGTAGCCATTCATGATGCCGGGGCGCACGCACCGGGCCACGCCCGCTTGCGTGGCGGCCTCTGCGAACCGGATCGACTCGTCGAGATCTCCCAAGGCGATCCCGACGCTCTGCACCTTGGGGGTTAAGAGCGGGATCACCTCCTGCCACGAGGCGACCTCCGTCAAGAAGATCGTGCGCGACTGGACGGCCTCCTTGAGCGAGACCGCGCGGTCCATGCAGACCGTCCAGTTCGCCCCGTCCGGCGATGCGATCACGTCCGTGGCTTCATCCAAGGCCCACCGGGCCCGGGCGTTGAGGATCTGCAAAGTCGTATGGGCATCGAGCGCGGGCTTGGGCTTCAGCTTGCCGAAGTGCCGGGCGAAAAGCTCGCCGACTTGCCGCAGCGAATAGCGCCCGTTTTGCTCGATGAAGATCGTCTGCGGCGCAGAGCACGCCCGCTGGTCGAAGATGGCAATGTCGCGCACGAAGGCGGCGACCGTGGCGTTCAGGCCGGACTGCTCCGATTCGAGGTGGCTTCGCCCGATGACGCCGATGGAATACTTGGGTCCGAAGACGACCTCCGTGCAGTGCTCGCGGCGCGGCAGGGCGGTGATGGCCTTCACTGCGCCTGCGCCTCCCCAAATCACCTTGGCGTCGGCCGCCAGCGACATCTGCTCGTTCAGCCGCCCGATGCGGTAGTCGAACCAGACGATTGCCGCGCCCTGGAGCAGATCGGCGCCGCGGATTCCCGGGGCCTCCGATTCCGCCAGCACGGCCAGCAGCCGGTCCATCCCCTCGGCGTCCGGAAACGCCAACTTCATCAGACAGACGTTCTTGGCCAGCAGCGCGGGAATCAGCGAGAACATGGGCAGCGTGCCCACGTTGCCGGCCATCCACATCGCCACCAGCCCTTGCGGCTTCGCGGCCAGATAGTCGCGGCCCGTGCGCACAAAGCCGTCCAAATACGCGAGGTTCCCGTTGAGATTCAGCTCCAGGAGCTTCTGAAGGTTCTGGCGTCCCATCCATGCCGAGAGAAAGGAGATGCCCTCCAGGGACCGGACGCGGGGATCGCTCACCAGTCGCCGCGCAAAGTCGTCGCAGAGCGACAGAAGCTCTCCCACGGGGACCCGAGCTAGCTCCGCCCTCCGCGCGCCGAGCGAATCGACGATCGGCGTCAAGTCTTCGCCGGCCGGCACGACTCCCGTCAGGGTCACTCGCAGAACACTCATCGGATCTCCCGGGATTGGGCAAAAACGTCTCCGCACCCGCGGACTTCCGCCCGCTCGATCCGGCTGGTGAATCGGAAGTATCGTCCTTTGCGCCCGCAGGGGCAATCGTCCACGCCTACCAGGACGCCCTGGTCCTCGGTGATCAGTGCGTGGCCGGGATAGCTGGCCGGGAGAACGCTGAGCACTTCGATGATACCCGTCTCGCCGGTCGCCACGGCATCCAGCGAGCCCGGCCGCCGCAGGATCACGTCGGCAAAGGCCGGGGCGTGCTTGGAGCCCGCCTCGCAGTCCACGAACACCGTCCCCACTTGCTCCACCATGCCGTAGAAATCGAGGATGTTCTGCTCCGGGCAGCCCAGCACGGCACTCGTGCGCCGGGTGAGTTCCACTTTCGACACGGCCTGGGCCTGGAGCTTCTTCCACCCGCCCGAGTGCAGGAGCAGCGCCCGGCCCGCCCGGAAGCGCCGTCCGGCGTGCTCCGCCTCGACCACAAACCGCGTCCACACGATATACGTAAAGCCGAACAGCAGCACGGGCCCATCCTGGTGCTTCTCGAAGAAGGCGTCGATCCGGTCCCAATCGGGCTCCAAGTCGCCGGACGGCAACCGGCGCATGGCAAACGCGACTTCCGAGCCGAAATTGGCCACGCCCCGGATCGCGGCCCCGCGCGCGGTCAGGCTGTCGCCCTCGCCGACGGCCTCGGGCGCGTCGAGCACCAAGAGCGGGCGGCGCTGGCCGCCGACGTGCTCCTTCAGCACCGCCGCCAGCGCCCGGGCCTGCCGGAACGCCGTGGTCTTGTCCAACACGATCCGGCTCGGCTGCTGGCCCGTGGTGGACGAGGAGTGCAGCTCGCGCACGATCTTCTCGGGCGGCACGGCGGCGAGCGTGAAGAGTTTGAACATCGCCAGCGGCAGCGGGGGCACGTGCGCAGTGGTCTGCCAGCCATCGGGATCGCTGCCCAGGCGCTCGATGAAGCGGCCGTACGGCGGGCAGCGCCTGGCCATGTCCCGGCACAGGTCGCGGAGCAGCGGCACGAGGATCGACTCCTTCTCCGCCTGCGGCCTTGCGTACTGGGGCCCGCGGATCAGCTCGTCGATCCGCCGGTCGATCGCCGGAGCCGGTGCGTCATCGACAGACATCCGCCGGGTCTCCCAAAGGCGTCATTTTGCGAAGCTCGTCTTTAGCCACCTTGCCATTAGAGGTCTTCGGCAGCCGGGCGAGGAACTCGATCTGGCTCGGAATCTTGTGGTTGGGCAGACGCTTCAAGCAGTGGTTGCGCACGTCCTCGGCCGTAAGCGCGCCCGCCCGCGCAGCCACCAGAAACGCCTTGATCGCCTCCCCCCAAATCTCGTCGTGTACTCCGATCACCGCCGCCTCGACCACCTCGGGCATCTCGGAGAGCACCTCTTCGATCTCCTTGGGGCTCACCCGGTTGCCCATCGCCTTGATAAAATCCCTCGCCCGCTCGACGATGTAGAGGTAGCCGTCTTGGTCCACGCGGGCCAGGTCGCCGGTCAGCAGGCGGCCGTTGCGAAAGACCTGCCGGGTCTCTTCGGGATCGTCCCAGTAACCGAGCGTGACGTTTTCGCCCGAGGCCACGATCTGGCCCACCTCGTCCGAGCCGGGGCGCACGGGCATGCCGTCTGGCCGGAGCACCTCCAGCCGGCTATGGGGCAGGCCCTTGCCGATCGACCCCGGCTTCTGGTCCAGCATCTCGGGCGGCAGGTAGCTCAGGCGGGCGGTGGCCTCGGTCTGACCGTACATCACAAACAAAGCCAGCTCGGGAAACGCCTGGCGGATTTCGCGGATGAACGGGTTGGGCAGCTTCCCGCCCGCCTGCTGGAGCCGGCAAAGCGATGGAAACTTGCGCTGGGCAAAGCGGGTCTTGCGGAGCAGGATCTGATAGGTCGAGGGAACGCCCGCCAGCCCCGTACACTCCTTTTCCACGATCTCGTCGAGCACCTTCTCGGGGAACATGAAGCGGTTGTTGAGCACCAGCGACCCGCCGGCCCAAAGGTGCGTGTGCAGGAGCGACGTGCCGAAACAATAGTAGAACGGGAGCACCACCATGATCCGGTCGCTTGGGCCGATCCCCAAGTAACTGAGGATGTCTTCGGTGTTGCAGCGGATGTTGCCGTGGGTGACCATCACGCCTTTGGGCTCGCCGGTCGAGCCGGAGGTCCACATGATCGCGGCCAAGTCGCGCGACGGATCGACTTGCGCCGGGGCCCAGTCGCCGCCTGCCCGCTGGAACTCGTCCCGGGATTCGGCGATCACCTCCACGCCCAGCCGTCCCGCCGTCGCCTCGATCTTGGCAAGAAGCCGCGAGGAGACAAGGATCTGTTTCATGCCGGTGGATGCCACGAGCCGCTCCATCGTGCCTTCCGCGAAATCGAGCGGAAACGGGACCGCACACAGGCCGGCGCGGATGACCCCCAAATACGCGGCCACGAAGAACGGGCTGTTCTCGGACCAGATCCCAATGCGCTCACCCTTGGCGCAGCCGGCGTCGAGCAATCGCGCTCCCAAACCGCAAGCCGCCGCACGAAGCGCCCCGTGCGTCACGACTTCGCGCCCGTACCATACAGCCGGGGCTTCGTCTTGCCCGCCGCTCAGGATCGCTTCAGCGACGTTCGCAGTCGGCCGGGACATTGGGGATTAGGGCTGGGGACTGGGGACTGGGGGCTAGTGTCTTACGGTGAGACTTCTGCGCGTTTAGCGTCCATCAACTGGAGTAGGTTGTTCAGTATGGGGCGTAGCGGGCGGGCTTGCCCGCCGTTTGGCCGCGGCCGTGGGCCGCGTCACGGACTTGGAATGCGCTAGACAGTAGTCAATAGGTTGGGGATTCACTGAGAAGTGAGAAATGAGAATTGCAAAGTGCAAGTTGACCAGCGGACACACACTTTGCACTTCTCATTTCTCATTTCTCATTTCTCACTCGCCGACAAGCCCCCAGTCCCCGGCCCCTAGCCCTCCGAAGCCACCCCCTTGGACTGGAGTATCTTCACGATGCTCTCCGCCGAGCCCATCTCCATGATCTCGTCCACTTCAAACCGCAGCCCAAACTGCTTCTCCAGGCTCGCCACCAGGTTCATGTGGCCGATCGAGTCCCAGTTGGGCACGTCCTCCGGCACCACGGCCTTGGAAAACCGGCCCGAGTCGAAGCCAAAGACCTCTTGAAACACCTGGGCAAGGCGGTCGATCAAGACCATTCCCCTCTCCTCCCTCCGCAGTACGCCAATCGCCCGGTCCGCCGCTCGCGGCCGCTCAACAGATCACCCCGCCGTCCAGTTCCAGCACGCGGCCGTTGAAGTAATCGTTCTCGATGCAGAAAAGCACGCCGTGGGCAATCTCTTCGGGCCGGCCCGTGCGGCCCGCGGCGATGCGGGCAAGCGTCGCCTTGCGGAACTCCTCCGACATGCGCTCGGCCATGCGGGTCTCGATGAAGCCCGGGGCGACCGCAACGCAGCGGATGCCGTAGGGCGCACACTCCTGGGCCAGCGTGAAGGTCATCGAGGCCACGGCCCCCTTGGACGCGCTATAAGCCACCTGGCCGATCCGCCCCAGGCGCGAAAGCGAGCTGATATTGACGATCGCGCCTTTGCACCGCTTGCGCACCATAAGCTCCACGGCCAACTGGGAGCAATGGAAGACGCCGGTGACGTTGGTGTCCAGCGTGGCCTGCCAATCCTCCAGGCCGTAGCGCTTCACTCCGCGGAACGAGAAGGACATCATCGCCCCGTCCAGGAGCACGCCCGCATTGTTGACCAGCACGTCCAAACCGCCGGCGGCCTCGCCAAAGGCGGCAAACGCCGCCGCAAGCGCTTCGCGGTCGCGCACGTCGGCCAGCAGGGGGACGATCCGTGCCGGGTGCTGATCCTGCGCAAGGGCCTGCACTGCGGCGTCGAGCTTGTCTTGGCTGCGGGCCATCGCGCCCACGCACGCGGCGCCGGCAGCGGCCAGGGCCTTGGCGGTTGCCAGACCGATGCCGCTGGAGGCGCCGGTCACGATTGCACGGATGCCTTCCGGTTTCATTCAGCTAACCCATTCCCGTTTGGCCCAGTTTGAAGCCCCAGCCCGCGAGGAGACGGCCGCATATCCCCCGAGGCAACGCCCAGCCGGGCATCCCCCCGAACAGGCGACACGGCCGGCAAGAAACAACCCCGGGCCCCACCCTTCGTGGGTATAACATCGCCAATCTACCCAATCGTAAGTGGCAGTTCCGAGGCTGTCAACCTTGGCCGTTGCACCCGGCGGGAAACGGTGGATTTCCTCGATTTGGGCTCTGCAAAACCTGCCCAGGTTGTACCGGGCGACCGGAAGTTCACTTTGTTGATAAGAATTGATTTAGGCTGGCGCAAGGCGCGAAGGGGTCGGGAGTCCTTCTGTTTGTCGGCACCGGCGAGACGGGGGCAGTGAAGCTCAACGAGGAGGCCCTGCGCTATCTGAGCCAGTGGTTCTCGTCGGTTAGGTGATCACGGAAGCCCGTGTCACCACGGAAGCCAAGATAGAGAAGAACGACACGATAACCCAGCGATGCCAAATGGCACGAATAAGCAACGCGGTTGACCAACTGGTAATGATGGTCGTATGGTAGCGTTATCCGGCTCCTGTTCAGCTTAGTCATGGACTTTTCCTTGACCGCAGATGTCTTCGTCTGCGGTCGATCGCAACCGACTAAGAGCACCAGCACCAGAATCGAAATCACGCTTGGTGTCAAGTCTGAAATGCAAGAAGTCGTGAACTGAGGATTTCGCTGGGAGT
>CAYGZI010000386.1:0-6083 GCA_964354245.1 uncultured Planctomycetaceae bacterium | reverse complement strand
TCTGCTCCCGGCCGACATCACCGGCAGCAGCATCTACGACGCCAAGGAGCAGCAGTTCATCTTCAGCCGCGGGCCGGTCTTCGCCAATGTGGTCCTGGCCGACGAGATCAACCGCACTACGCCGCGGACCCAAAGCGCCCTGCTGGAGGCCATGAGCGAGGGCCAGGTCTCGGTCGACGGCCAGAGCTACCCCCTGCCGCAGCCCTTCATGGTGATCGCCACCCAGAATCCCCTGGAGTATGAGGGGACGTATCCGCTGCCGGAGAGCCAACTCGACCGCTTTCTGCTGCGGATCTCGCTGGGCTATCCCGACCGGGCCCACGAGCTGGAGGTGCTCGCCAGCCACCGCGGAGGCGAGCCCGTGGACAACCTCCAGCCCGTGCTCACCGGCAAGCAGATCTGCGAGATCCAGCAGGCCGTCCGGGCGGTTGCCGTGGACGAGTCGATCAACCACTACATCCTCGACATTGCCCAGGCCACGCGGAGCAGCGAGGACCTGCACGTGGGGATGAGCATCCGCGGGGCGCTGTCCCTGTATCGGGCCAGCCAGGCGTGGGCCTTGGCCGAGGGCCGCGACTACGTGGTCCCGGACGACCCCAAGCGCCTGGCCGTGGCGGTGCTGGCCCACCGCGTGATCCCCAAGGGTTATCTCCACGGCGGTCAGCGCGAGGCGGTCGAGGCCCTCATCCAGCGCCTCGTGGACGAGGTGCCCGTGCCGGGCTAACGGAGTGTGGATACCGTTCTGGACCCACAAAGCCGCGACCGCCGGTCGCGCCGAACGAGATCGCGACCGGCGGTCGCGGCTTTATGAGGATTGGCGGATGCGACCACCTCGAATCAGGCGCCGCGCCGGGACCTCCATCTGCGGCGAAGGTCTCTATTACCTTGCCTTCCTCGCGCTGGTGTTCTTCGTCGCCCTGGTCGGCGAAGTGAACCTGTTGATGGTGCTGGCCGGGATGTTCGTCGGGCCGGTGTGGTTCGGTTGGCGCCTGGTGGCGCGCACGCTCCGCGGCCTGGAGGTCCGCCGCCGGATGCCCCGGAGCATCTGTGCGGGCGACCTGCTCCTGGTGGACATCGAGTTGGTCAACCCGAGACGCCGCCTGGGCAGTTGGGCCGTGGAGGTCGAGGAGCGGATCCAGAGCGAAGGGGCCGGTGCCGGCACGGGCGTGCTGCGGCCGGGCGTCTATTTCCCCTACGTGCCGGCGGGCCAGTCGCGGTGCCGGACGTACCGGGGCCGTTTGCCGCAGCGGGGACGATACCGTTTCGCGCCCGTGGCGGTCTCGACCCGGTTTCCCTTCGGGTTCTTTCGCCGCACGGTGCTCGTGGGCCCGGCGGCTACGCTGGTGGTCTATCCCCGGTTGGGGCGGCTGACGCCGCGGTGGCTGGCGCGGCACCGCGAGTCGTTTGAGGGCTCGCACCGGCGGGAGCGGCGTCATGGACGGACTTCAGGGGATTTTTTTGGCGTGCGCCCGTGGCGCTCCGGCGACGCCCGCCGCCACATCCACTGGCGGAGTTCGGCCCGGCACGGGACCCTCGTGGTCCGCCAATACGACCGGCACCGCAACCGCGACGTGGCGATCCTGGTGAATCTCTGGCAGCCCAAGCGGCCGTTGGCCGAGCACCTGGCCAACGTCGAGCTGGCGATCAGCTTCGCGGCCACGGTGGTGGCCGACACCTGCCGCAAGGGAGGCGGCAATCTGCTGGTGGGCACGACGGCGGGCGGTCCGTGGGTCCGCGGTCCCGCGTCCGCGGCGCTCGAGCACGGCGCGATGGAGAGCCTTGCGGTGGCGGAGGCCTCGCCGGAAGACCGCTTGGCCGACCTGTTGGACCGCGCGCTGGGGACGATCGACCCCGGCACGGAGGTCGTGCTGGTGACGACGCAGGCGGTCGATCTGAGCGACGCCGAGCGGTTTGCCGTGCTGTGGAGCGATCCGGCGCGCCGGCCGCAGGCGCGCGAGATCCGCGCGATCTCCACGGCGGACGAAGGATTGGCGGAATACTTTCACGCGTGAAGGCAGTATGCAGTAGGCAGTAGGCAGTAGGCAGTAGGCCGTGGACAGAAGGCAGAAGGAAGAAGGCAGAAGGCAGAAGACACGAGCCAAATCTGAAATCCCAGATCTGGAATCCCCAATCCCTAATCCTTAACCCCCAATCCCTAACCCCTAGCCCCTGACCCCTGCCGTGTACGTCGAGCGGCTGCTGCAGATCAACGTGGCGACGCTGGTGGCTCTGGCCAGCCTGCTGGTCGGGATGGGGCGGCAGAGCACGCTCATGCCGCTGGGGGTGATGATCGGGGCGATGCTCTCCGTGTGGCTGACCGACGTCAAAGGTTGGTTTTCTCTGGGCCGCACGGCCGCCGGCCTGGCCTCGATCGCGGCCCTGGCGGTTTCGCTCCCCGGGCCGACCCGGTGGGAGAAGGTCGCCCTGATCGCCGCGGTGGCCGACTTCCTCGTGTACGTGCAGGTGATCCATCTGTTCCAGCGCAAGCAGCCGCGGATTTACTGGGCCTTGATCCGTTTCAGCGTGCTGCAGGTGGTGGTGGCCGCCCTGCTGGTGCAGGGGGCCTTCTTCGGGATGCTGTTGGTCGTCTATCTGCTTACGGCGCTCGGGGCCGTGGTGCTGTTGTTCCTGCATTGCGAGCGGCTTCGTCATCCGGGCTCCGCGGGCCTGCCCCCAGCCCAAATCGCCCCGCGGTGGCCGCTGACCGGCCAGCTCGCCCAGTTCGCCAGCCCTCCGCCCGGCCCGGTCCGGGTCCAGCGCGAATTGTTCCGGCAGCTCCTGCGGATCGGCGTGGCCACGCTCGCCCTGAGCATTCCGGTCTTCTTGACGGTCCCCCGCATCGGCCAGAGCGCTTGGCGCGGGGTCGGCATGGCGCCCCGCCACGTCGTGGGTTTCTCCGACCACATCACTCTCGGGGACCTGGGCCGGGTGATCGAGAGCCCGGAGGAGGTGCTGCACGTCCGCTTCACCGCGGGTTCCGGGAAGCAGCCGTACTGGGTCCATGGGGAGATTTATCTTCGCGGGGCCGTGGTAACGGAGTACCAGGGCGGACGATGGAGCAACCGCGCCGACCCCGCCCGCGCGTTGCCCGACCCACTCGCTCTTCCGGCCCGTCCCATTGGGCGGCCGGTCGTGCGCCAATGGATCCACATCGAGCCCATGTTCCGCGAAGAACTGTTCTGCGTGTGGCCGTTTGCGGCCCTGGCCACCGGCGCGCGCGATCCGCGTCTGGAGTTCGACCGGCAGACCGGCCGCCTCAGCCGCAAGAGCGACTACAGGGGCGAGGAGTTCGAGTTCGAGCTGGCCACGACCGCTTTTGAAGGCGGCGTGCAAAGTCCCCTCTACCCGAACGACGAGCCCCTGAACGACCTCGACCTGGCCGATCTGCTCCAGATGCCGGGCGGGCCGGGCCGCAGCGCGCTTCCCGGCCTGGTCGATCTGGCAGGCCAGTGGACTGCCGCGATGCGATTCCCTGCGGAGGACCGCAGCAACCGGGCCCGGTCCCTGGAGGGACGGCTCCGCGACTCGGGCGAGTTTGCCTACAGCTTGAAACGTCAGAACCGGGACGACAAGATCGACCCCATCGAGGATTTCGTCTCCAACAACCCGCAGGGCCACTGCGAGTACTTCGCCACCGCGCTGGTGCTGATGCTCCGCAGCCAGCGGATTCCGGCGAGGATGGTGATCGGCTATCGGACCGGCGAGTGGAACGACCTGGGGGGGTTCTTTCAGGTCCGCCAGTTGCACGCCCATACCTGGGTGGAAGCCTACCTGCGGCCCGAGGACCTTCCCGCCCGGCTGGCGAAAGACCCCGATTGGGCCGGGGGCGCGTGGCTGCGCTTGGACGCGACCCCGGCCTCCGGCGGATCCGAGGGCGCCGGCGCATGGAGACGTGGAGTCGGCCGCGCGCTGGATTGGCTCGATTTCCTCTGGAGCCATTACGTGCTGGACATGGACCGCTCCCGGCAGCACGAGGCCATCTACGCCCCCGCGCTGGAAACGCTCCAACAATTGGGCAAGACCCTCACCGACGCGGGTTGGTGGAAGGAGCGATTCGGCAAGCTGACCCAGGCTTTGGGGCTCAGCGGCCGCGGGGAAGGAGGCGTGGCGTCGGTCCTCCGGCCGATCGAAGTCTGGGTCCTCGCGCTGCTGTTGCTTCTAGCGACCGGATACGGCGCATACCGGTTCTTGCTGGCACCGGCCTTGGAATCGCTTTCCGGCCGGGCGCGGCGCGGGGCGCGGCGTGCCCCCGTGCGGGTGGAGTTCTATCGCCGCTTCGAGGCCGTCTTGGCGCGGCGCGGCCTGATCCGTCCGGCCTCGCGCACGCAGCGGGAGTTTGCCGTCCGGGCGGGACAGGAGCTTGCCCAACGGGCCGGCGACCCGCGCGTGGCCCTCTTGCCCGTCCGGGTGGCCGAGGCGTTCTATCGCGTCCGGTTCGGCGGCGCCACCCTCGACAAGCAGGAGCGAGAAGCGGTAGAACAAGCGCTGAGCCAACTGGAACGGGCACCGCGGGCCAACACGCCTTGAAGATCCGTGTGCTCCGCTATCGGTAGACTTCGCGCCGGTGGCCGATCTGGACCGTGTAGGTCACGCGCCCTGTCCTTCTTGGATCTCCCGCACGGCCTGCTCAAAGGGAACGGCCTCCTGGGGACCGGCCTTGGCCTGGTCATAAGCTCGAATGTCGTCGAGCTCCTCGAGCTCCTCGACGATCCGTTCCCACTCGGCCAGAGGCAGAAGCACCGCCTGAGGGTGCTGCTGCTCGTCGACGACGTACTGTAGACGCACAAGGACCACTCCGCCTGCTCCATTGCCATGCGAGAAAAGGGCAAACACGCCCGGGAAGGCCCACACCTTTCATATTCGCCGCAAAAGCGCCCCGTGTCAACCCCCGTGACGTTTCGGCCTCGCAACCCTGGACAGACGGCAGGCCGAAGCGGTACAACAAGCATGGAGCCAACTCGAACGGGCGGCGCGGGGGAATAGACCATGAAGATCGGTCTGGTCGGATACAAGGGCTCGGGCAAGAGCACGCTGTTTATCTGGCTGACGGGCATGAAGCCGGACCCGGCGCATGCCCACGCCTGCCAGAGTGCGACGGCGACGATTCCCGAGCCCCGCCTGGAGGCCCTGGCCGGAATCTATCGTCCCAAGAAAATCACCTACGCTGCGCTGGAGATCGTCGATACGCCCGGGCTGAGCCGCCGCCACGAAGGCAACGCGGCCCGGCTGGCCGCGATCCGCGAGGCGGGATGCCTGATCCTGGTGGCCGCCGCCTTCGGCGGCGCCGATCCCGCGGCCGACGTTCAATCGTTCTCCGAAGACCTCCTGCTGGCCGACATGGAGATCGTCGGCAACCGCATCGGCCGGGTCGAGGAGGCCATGAAGAAGCCCATCCCCCGCCAGGAGCGGGAACACCTCATGCACGAGGAGCAAACCCTGAAACTCGTGCTGGCCGCGATGGAGTCCGGCCGCCCCTTGCGCCCCGAAGACATGACCGAGGAGCAGCGCAAGGTCACTCGCCCCTTCGGTTTGATGATGGAGAAACCGTGGATCGTCATCGTCAACACCGCCGACGATGAGAAGAATCCCGACCGGTTCCTCCAGGCCATGCCCGCGGGCATCCGGGCCCTAGCGGTTCCCGTGGGCTTGGAGTGGGAGCTGGCCCGTATGAGTCCGGAGGACCGGGCCGAGTTCGAGCGCGAGATGGGCACCGGCGCGATCGACCGCGGCCAGTTGATCCGCACGATCATGGACGTGTCGGGCCAGATGGTCTTCCTCACGGCCGGCGACAAAGAGGTCCACAGTTGGCTCCTGCGCAAAGGAGGCACGGCGCTGGAGGCTGCGGCCGCGGTCCACACCGACCTGGCCCGCGGCTTCATCCGGGCCGAGGTCATGAAGTGCCGGGACCTCGTGCGCCTTGGCAGCGAGCGCGAGGTGAAGGCGCAGCACTTGATCCGCCAGGAGCCGAAGGATTACGTGGTCCAGGACGACGACATCCTCTTCGTCCGTTTCAGCATATAGCAGGCCGGTCACTAGCCTCCGGTCTCCGGCGGCTGGCCGCCCCGCGCGACCGGCAGGATGTC
>CAYGZI010000385.1:0-6094 GCA_964354245.1 uncultured Planctomycetaceae bacterium | reverse complement strand
CCCGCAGTGACAAACGTAAACGCCGACTTTCTCGGCCATGTTGATTCTCCCGTCACTCGACTCTCGACTCTGGACTCTCGACTACTCCGCCGCCTCCAGCGCCCCCAATTTCTGTTGAAGCACCGGCTTGGCGGCCACAAGCTCCTTGCCGAAGCCCAGCCGGTCCGGGTCCAGCCCGAAGGCCACGCCCAGAAGCTGCGTGAAGAAGATGATCGGCATGCGAAACTTCACACCGAAGTAGCTGCCGACCCGCCGCTGGTAGGCGTCCAGGTTCAACTGACACATCGGGCACATGCAGAGGAGCAGGTCGGCCTGGTAGTCCACCGCGCTTTGCAGCAGCCGGCGGATCAGCTCGAAGGCCTGCGGCTCGCTGATCTGGGTCATGTGCCCGCCGCAGCAGTGGGCCTTCACCGGGTAATGGATCACTTCGGCCCCGAGCCACTTGAACAGCTCGTCCATCTTCATCGGGTATTCGGGATCGTCGAAGCCGTTCAGCGGGCGGACCACCTGGCAGCCGTAGTACGGGGCCACGCGGAGCCCGGCCAGTGGCCGGACCACCTTGTCCTTAACGGCCGCTTCCCCGAGGTCCGTGCAAATCACGTCCAGCAGGTGCCGCACGCGGACCGTGCCCGCCTTGTACTGCAAACCGCCCGCCGCCAAGGCCTCGTTGATCTTGGCGTTCATCCCGGCGTTCTCCGCCATCAGCTTGTCGGTCTTCTTGAGGTTCAGATAGCAGGCGGCGCAAGGAGCCACCAGTTGATCGAACTGCCGGTCTACAATTGCCAGGTTCCGGGCGATCACCGAGGAGGCCACCAGCTCGTCCTGGGTGAAATACTCCGTGGCGCCGCAGCAGTTCCAGTCGTCAATCTCCACCAACTCGATCCCCAGAACCTCGGCCACGGCCTTGACCGACCGGTCGTAGGCGGCGCTGGAGTGCTCCAACGAACACCCGGGATAGAACGCGTACTTCACGACGCACCTCCGATCTCCCGCGCTTTGGCAATGATGGCTCGAAGCTGATCGACCTGGCGGATCCTGGTGGGTTTGAGCGACATCCGGCCGCGGATGAAGAGCGAAATCCCCATCGGCCCCATCTTCAGCATCGCCAGCGGCTTGTTCAAGAAGTAGAACTTGCTGGCCAGCCCGAACTCGAAGCTCCGGCCGTACTTCTCCACCATTTTTGTGAACGTGCGGGCCAAGGCCGGCCCGTCCGTCCCTTTGTACTTTTTCTCGCGGATGGAGATCCGCTTCAGGGCGTACATGATTTCGGTGATGGGGATGTTCTGCGGGCAGCGGACGGTGCAGAGGTAGCACGACACGCAGAACCACATGGTGTTGGCGGCCAGCACCGCCTCGCGGCGATCGGCGTTGATCATGGCGAAGAGCGTGCGGGGGGTGTGCTGCATGTCGGCCCCGTTGGGGCAGGACCCGCCGCAACTGCCGCACTGGAGGCAGTGAACGATCCGCTCGCTGCCCGGCGCGGCCTCGATCACCTCCTCGAGGAACGCGGAGCCGCGTCTCTGGCCGTGTTGGGTAACCATCGACTTCCTCCGGCGGTTGAACTCTCTTTGGAGTGCGGCGAGGGCACCATGCGCAGCATGGTCGCGCCGCTTTCTGGGTGCTCCAAGCGGTCGCTTAGACCGGACCCAAGTGTTGGGCGCTAGAGCAACCACTGTGCCGGAGACCCGCCGCCCGCGCGCTTTCTCAGCACTTTCCGTCTAACTCGTGGGCCGCGTCCGGGTTAGATTCTGACAATCACCTCTGCCAGAAAAGCCGCGCTCAGCTTGCCGCCCACGGAAATCCGCGGCCGGCCCACGGATTCCCGCGGGGGTGGAACGGGAACGCCGGGCATCGGCATCCCGCGGTCAAGCCTTCACTGTGGGCGTCACCGCGTGCTCGCCGGAACGGATTGCGCCGACCAACTCCTTGATCGCGCACTCCAATCGCCGGAACGAACGCATCCCTTGCTGACGAATCAGGTCCAGATCGACCAGCCGGGTCAGCTCGGCCTGATCGCGGGTGGGACTGTATCCGCTCTTCATGACTCGCCGGAACCACCCCTTCGCATCCCGGGGAGCGGACTCTGGATCACGGGGAATCTCTCCGATCATCTCGGGGAACTCGCCCCGTCCATCCGAGAACCGCGCCCCCGCGAGCGATGTCGCGCCGGCGATGAGCCACGATTCGAACTCCATGCGGGCGAAGACAATCGCGATGGAGAAAAGGCTCCCGCCTCCGACCTTTCGGGCCTCCTCCGCAAGGCGTCGGGCTGCGCGCATCGCACAAAACGACTTCTCACCCACTTCCGCTCGACTGTCGCCGTCAAGAAGGAGGAGGCACCCGCCGACGTTTTTGCGCATCGCAGCAGCGCGTAGAAGACGCCGCCATTCGCCGAAGTCCTTCCTGCCAATCTTAGAGTATTCACCAACGCGGAAGGGATTCGGGTCCGGAAAGACAGCATCGAAAGCGCCGTACTCCTTGAGGAGCCGCTTTAGCAGGATCGGAGCGGCCTCCACGTCCCCTTGGCCCTCGACGAACAGCACGAGGCGCTTGGGAGTCATCATGCCCCCATGCGAGCGGGATCGACAGTGAGAAGCTCACCGGCGTGGAGGAGTTCCTCAGAAAGCGCCTCTCTCTGTTCCTCGGCCAACGGTCCGATCCGCGTTTCCAGATCAACAAGCTCGACGACCCGGATGTGCTCGGACGAGAACTGATCGAGTAGCGCTGGGCTATGCGTCGTCAACAACACCTGCCCACGTCCGGCGTCCGGGGCCGCCTTGAACTCATCCGCCAGCAACTCCAGAGCGCCCGGATAGATGCCGTTCTCCGGCTCTTCGAAAACCACGGTCTGCTTGGGCGGTGTTTGGTACAACGCCAGTAACTGCGCGTAGAACAAGCGGAACCCGCCCGACTCCTGAGTGAGTTCCAGCGGTAGTGTCTTGTCTCCAAACCGGTGCCCGACGAATGCCGTTCTGGGATTCTGAAGGGAGTCGAGGTCCACGCTCGCGATCGTGGAGTTGATTCGCCTCAATGTGGCGGCGATCCCCTTTCGCGTCGTCGTATTGTGGAGGCCTGTAAGGACTTGTCTCAGCACTTCGAGGAAGTTGCCGCCGTCGTCCGCAAGTCCGAATCCTGTCGCAACAGTTGTTGCGCTGGTCGGGACAGTGGGTCCGAATGCTGCTGCACCACCGAAAGCGCTGGTCAAGACAGTGTACGGAAAGGAATACACCCCGATGCCCGCGGTCAAAGCCGTGTACGCGACGACCGCCTCCTCGAGCCCCGGAAGGCGTCCGAGAGCCAGCGGGCCTGGTTGAGGAGGGGACACGAGGGCCGGCTCCACATCCCAAACCGGGCCGCGACCCTGGTGCGAGTCCTTTCGTACCTGTCCGAAGACCGTCTTCACTCCACAATTCAACAATTCTCTTCGCGGCGGATTGTTCCAATTCTGTTCGTCGAGGCTGAGCGTGTAGACGAAGCGCTCTCCGAATCCCGGAATCTCGAAGTCGGCTTCAAACTTCGTTGCGCCGGATGGGTTCGTCGCACACTTCCACGCGCGCTGATCCTGCGCGTACTGGGGAACGTGGCCTAACGCAAGGTAGTCCCGCAGGAACCGGATCGCCGACGCGAAGTTCGTCTTCCCTGTCCCGCTCTTGCCGATGAAGACAGTGACCGGGGAGAGGTCCACGGTCAGGTCCCGCAGGCTCTTGAAGTTCTGAATCCGAATGCGATGGATCATCGGGTCAACTCCGTGGGCTCCTCCGGCGAACTCACTAATTCTGACGCGGTATCCCAGACCCGTCAAGATGAGCGGTCTGCCAGCCCGCCTTCACCCCAGCCCGTGCTTCGAGAGCTTGTCGCGGAAGGTCGATGGCTTCATGCCCAGCGCGCCCGCAGCGGCGGTCTTGTTGCCGACGGCGGCCTTGAGCGCGTTTTCCAGCAGGCGACGCTCGGCCTGGTCCATGGCGGCCTGGAAGCTGCCGTCGGGGACTGGGCCGCCGGACTCGATTCCAGCCGGTCCCAGGGACAGGAGGTCGGCCGTGATCGGCCCCGAGCCGATCAGATAGGCCCGCTCCAGGGCGTGGTACAGCTCGCGCACGTTGCCCGGCCACTCGTGCCGCTTGAGGGCCTCGACGGCCTCGGGCTCGATCCGGCAAGGCCGGTCCTTGGCGATCCGCCCCAGCAGGTGTCCGACCAGGGCGGGGAGGTCTTCGAGCCGCTCCCGCAGAGGCGGGATCTGGATCCGCAGCACGTCGAGCCGGTAATAGAGGTCCTGGCGGAAGGTGCCCTCGGCGATCTTCTCCAACAGGTTGCGCTTGGTGGAGGCGACGATCCGCACGTCGGCCTTGATCGCCATCGTGCCGCCGACCCGCTCGAAGACCTTCTCTTCGATCGCGCGGAGCAGTTTGGACTGTTGCTCCAGGGGGACGTCGTCGACGTCGTCGAGATAAAGCGTCCCTCCTTCGGCGAGCTCGAAGCGGCCGGGCCGCTCTCTGTCGGCCCCGGTGAACGAGCCTTTCTCGTGGCCGTAGAGCTCGCTTTCGATCAGTTGCGGCGGCAGGAGCGTGCAGGAGACCTTGACGAAAGGAAAGCCCTGGCGGTGCGAGTGGCGGTGGATCACCGAGGCGATCAAATCCTTGCCCACCCCGGTCTCGCCGGAAAGAAGCACGTTCGCGTCGGTGCGCACGCAGATTTCGACCATACGCCTGACGCGGGCCATGGCAGCACCGTCCCCGACGATCGCCTGAGCGATCGAGGCCGTCGCCTGTCCGGCAACCACCGACGGGGGCTCCGCCGATTGTCTGCGCCGCTCGATCCGGGCGATCAAGGGGAACAGGTCCTCGTTGCGGAACGGCTTGGTGACGAAGTCGTAGGCCCCCAGCTTCATGGCCTCGACGGCCACGGGGATGCTCCCGTAGGCGGTCATCATGATGACCTCGATGTCGGCCTGCGCCGCCTGCTTGAGGCGTTTGAGCAGCTCCAGGCCGTCGATGCCGGGCATCTTCAGGTCGGTGACCACCAGGTCGAATCGCTCCTCTTCGAGCACGCGCAGGGCTTCGGCGCCGTCGGCCGCCGTGACCACGTCGTGGCCTTGCCCGGCCAGGTCGTCGGCCAGGGTGACGCGCTTGATCTTTTCGTCGTCGACAACGAGGATTCTCATTCGTGGACCTGCTTTGCCACGGCGAGTGCCGCAACAAGCCCCATTTGACGCACGCTTCCCGTTACGCGAGGACTTCGACCTTCAGGCCGGGAATAGAACCCAGGCGGTTGTCGTTGGTGAGGAATAGATCGCAATGGCCTTCGAGAGCGGCGGCCAGGTGCAAAGCATCGAGCGCGTTGAGGCCGTGCGACGCCCGGATGACCGCTCCCCGGTCGCAGACAACCGCGGTCACCGGAAGGACGTGAACGTCGGCGAACGCAAAGAAAGCGTCAAACTGATCCAGGAGCGCCGCGTTTTTGTCCCGCAAAGGACCGACCCGGCACTCAAAGCGGGTCAAATCACTGACCGCGAGGGTGTCGCCCGCCGTCCGCAGTCCAGTAATTCGTGCGGCAGCCGCGGTCCCCCAACGCGGATGTCTCTCAACGAAGTAAATCACGACGTTTGAGTCGAGGTAGCAAATCAACCGGCTCCCTCCTTGGGCCCGGGTGCCTCTTTCGAAGACGGGTTGCATTCGGCGTGGATCTGCTCGATGGCCCGCATCCGTTCCTCCGCTTCATTGCGTATGCTCTCGATTTCGGCGTCGATTTCTTCGCGGCTTCTCGGCTGAAAGCCGCGGGCACGCTGTGCCGCCCAGATCCGCTCCATGAGAGTCAAGAGGTCTTCTTTGGGCGAGGATTCCCGGGAGACCGCTTGAACGGTGACCTGGACTTCTCCCGGCGGAAGGCCGACGGTTTGGTTCAGCTCCAGGGTGCCGTCCGGCCGTATTCGGCCATACACCACAACTGGCCCGGCGCTCATACGAATTGCTCCGCTACCTTCACTCGACGATATTGTAGCACGGCCCGGCACCAGTGCCAGCCCCGCCTTCTCCACACTGTCAAGGCTGAGAGCTTGTGAAAAAATGGGGACAGGCACCTCGCCGGATGCCGCTTTGCC